>JAYEKR010000244.1:0-10043 GCA_034661115.1 Thermodesulfobacteriota bacterium
ACGGGTGTGGGCAGGCCCCGGTCATTGTTCTGGATATAATAAGATATGGATAAGGGGGATATATGGATCCTGTTCAGGATCTCAAGGACATTTTTTTGCAGGCGGTTAAACGGGTTGACCCCTTTGAGATGATTTGCCGAAGGCTTGAGATCAGGGACAATGTCCTTGAAATCCGTGCAGATGACAGAACTTTATTAGAGGACCTGTCAAGATATGACAGGATCCTTGTCCTGGGGATCGGAAAGGCCTCTTCAAACATGGCCATGGCCGTTGAGTCTGTTTTCCAGGACCGTATAACAGATGGTGTTGTGGTCACCAAGTATGGTCACGCACGTCGCCTTGAAAGGATATCCGTGATTCAGGCGGCCCATCCTGTACCGGATCAGAACAGCATAAAGGGGGCTGAGGCCATATATGCGCTTGCTGCCGGTGCGGACGAAAAGACCCTTATCATCAACCTGATCTCGGGCGGTGGTTCCGCCCTGTTCTGCCTGCCGGAGGATGGTGTAGACCTTGAGGACAAGCAGAAGATGACAAGGATTCTCCTGGACTGCGGTGCGGATATCCAGGAGGTCAATGCGGTAAGAAAGCATATATCAAAGGTCAAGGGAGGCAAGTTTGCCAGGGTGGCCTATCCGGCACGCATGATAAACCTTATCCTGTCAGATGTAATCGGAGACCGCCTTGATACGATTGCCTCCGGCATTGCAGTGCCCGATGCAACCACATTTGAACAGGCACAGCGTATTCTCGGGAAATATCATGTCATTGAGCGTACCCCTGAATCCATAATCAGGTATATACGCATGGGAGTGAACGGGCTTGTTGAGGACACACCCAAACAAGGGGATGAATGCCTTCAGAGGGTTGATAATATCCTTCTTGGCAATAACCTTGCCGCCTGTATAGCAGCAAGGAGTCATGGCGATTCTCTGGGGTATAATACCTGTATCCTTACGGCATCTCTCAGTGGAGAGGCAAGGGAGATAGCGCGGTTTTTTTCGTCCATGGCAAGAGATATCCGATCCGGAGTTGCTGGGTTTAAACGTCCTGCCCTGCTTATTGCCGGCGGCGAAACCACGGTTACCATCCGCGGGAAGGGGAAGGGGGGCCGCAACCAGGAGATGAGCCTGGCCTTTTTGACGGATCTCCTGGTTGCATCCGGGGATCTTCACGGCATAAGCTTCCTTTCTGCTGGAACAGACGGTAATGATGGGCCCACAGATGCCGCGGGTGCGTTTGTTTCAGGGGATATCGTGTCTGAGATGAAGCGTTTGGACCTTGACCCTCTGCCCTTTCTGGAAGACAACAATGCCTATCCATTTTTTGACAAGACAGGTCATCTTCTGATTACCGGACCTACAAATACAAATGTATGTGATATCCAGCTGTTGATCGTGGGATAATGGCCTGTATTTATTGCGTGCCCCTAACCAGGGCACGCAAGCGACGATTTTTACTTTGATTTATACAGTTCCTCTATCCGGTCCATATATTTTTTAAGGACCACGCGGCGTTTGAGTTTCATGGTTTGTGTGAGCATCCCGTTTTCCATGGTGAAATCCTCTGCTGTAAAGATGAATTTCTTGGGGATCTCGTAGCCGCCATAGAGTTTTTTGAGGTGTGCTGTGATCTTTGTTGTGATTGAATCCTGGATGGACTTTTCCTTGATGAGCCGTTCCGGGTCATCCGGCAGGTTGTTTTCGCGTGCATATCGTCCAATGACATTAAAGTCAGGGACAACAATACAGGTATTGTATGCCCTCCCATCTCCGTATATCAATGCGTTCGTTATTTCAGGAAGGAGTTTTATATCCTCTTCAAGGGCAGAGGGGAATACATACTTGCCGTTCTGCAGCTTGAACTGTTCCTTGATGCGTCCTGTGATATACAGAAAACCATCCTCGTCCAACCTTCCCCTGTCGCCTGTCCTGAAGCCGCCGTCCTTTGTCATGACCTCTTTGGTCGCCTCTGGTTTATTGTGATAGCCCTGCATGATATTCGGACCATATGCGATAATCTCACCGTCAATGGCGCCATCCTCAACAACGGACTTGTCGATGACCACCTTTACGTATTCAATGGCTTTGCCCACGCTTCCCAGTTTATGCGCGGCTGGACAGCTCATGGTGATGCCAGGGGATGTCTCACTGAGGCCGTAGCAGTCATACACCGGGATGTTCATGTCAAAGAAAAACTTGGATATTTCTGTATTCATGGTGGCGCTGGCGGTAAGTGCGCCCAGCAGCCTTCCACCAAATCCGTCTCTTATCTTTTTGAACACAAGGCGGTCTACTATCTTGAATCTTAGCTCAACAACCGGGTCGGAAAGCCCCTGGTCTGCCAGTTTGCGTCTTTTCTGTGCCGTATTAACCGCGAAAACAAAGAGTTTTTTGGTTAACCCACCTTTTTCGTTCATCTTTGCCCATATGCCATCGTGTATCTTGTTGAATACGCGTGGTACGGCCACCATGTGGGTGGGTTTGACCATTGCCATGTCTTCACTAAGCGTGGCAACGCTTCCCATGAACCCTATGGAACTGCCGCATTGTAGAAAATTGTACAGCTCAGCGGTTTGTCCAAAGGAGTGTGCCCATGGAAGGATGGAGATGCTTACGCTGTCTGGGCTGAGTTCAGGGTAGAGGTGGTAGCCGGCCAGGGCATTGCTGGTGAAGTTGCCATGGGAGAGCAATACCCCCTTTGGTTCCCCTGTGGTGCCGGAGGTGTAGACAAGTCCGGCGATGTCACCTGGTTTGGGCTTGATGGATGCCACTGGTTTGGACCTGCCCTTGTCTTCCAGCCAGGTCATGGTGTTTTCACCCTGGTCATCAATGATAAAGATGTTTTCCAGTGTTGGTATCTGGTCCAGGAAACCCGATACCTCTTTGTAGATCTTTGGGGTTGCCACAAAAAGGGTCTTGACCTTGCTGTCCGACACGATGTATTTCCATACACTCGCCAGTTCTGCTTCATACATGGGTATAAATCGTGCGCCAAGACCGTATGTGGCAAAGGCGGCAATGGCCCATTCCGTCCGGTTGTTTGCGATCAGGCCGATAGCGTCGTCCTTTTTGATGCCGATTGCATTCAGGCCTGCACGGAGGTTGTCCACCCGGCCTCCTAATTCACGGTAGGTGATCCATTGATAGACCCCGCTGGAATCTTTTGTCCCGAACACCCTGTTGTTCGGGCAACGGGACACACTGTATTCCAGAAGATCGACAAGATTGTCCGGTTCCTTTCGATGATGCATATTTACCCCCTTATTTTATAATAAAAAGGGGTATCAGTTTTCAGATACCCCGCAGGCAAGTCTCAAAGATGCATGCCTTCTTTACCTGTTATCCGACAATATAGTCCATGAATGGGTTTGCAAAGAGCAAAATGAGTTCCACAACCAGCGCATAGATCGCAAGGGACTCAATCATGGCAAGACCTATGATCAATGCGGTTGTTATCTTTCCCGAAGCCTCAGGGTTTCTTGCAATACCTTCACATGCACCCTGGGTTGCGTGTCCCTGGCCAATGCCTGTGCCTATGGCGGCAAGACCCATTCCAATGCCGGTTGCTGCGGCTATCCAGCTGAAGTGCTTGATTGCCTCCGGACCAACCGTTCCATCGGCCGCAAACAGCATGGACGATGTCACCAGAACCATAAAAACCGAAAACCCTGTCAATCTCAAAACATTTTTCATCTTACTCTCCTTATTATATGGTTGATATTGAAGATTATTATATAATTGTAACACTGTTTCCATTGGTCAATCAAATATAAAAATCTATATACATGTGTGGTAACCGTTCACAATAGCTTGAATTTGGAAGATTAGTCTTCATGCTTTTGTCATGATTCAAGATTCAAGCCGTGAACGTTTACCATGTATGTCTATCCTGTGTTTGTCCAGGAAGCGACTGATCAATGGGCATCCTCCATTGCTCCGCTGATATACATCATGGCAAGCAGCATGAACACAAAGGCCTGGAGTATTGCAGTGAAGAGCATCAAAACCAGCATGGGCAGCGGCACAAGAAAGGGCGCCAGCAGGAGCAGGATTACCAGGACAAGATCTTCACCGAATATATTGCCAAAGAGACGCATGGTGAGCGATAATGGTCTTGCAAGGTGGCCTATGATTTCTATGGGCATCATGAGAGGGGCCATCCACCATACAGGGCCCATGAACTGTTTCAGATATTTGAATCCGTGGATTTTAATCCCTATGATATGTGTCAGCAGAAATACCACAAGGGCCATGGCTGCGTTTGTGTTCAGGTTTGCCGTGGGGGAATAGAATCCAGGGATGATATCGCCTACATTGCTTATAAAGATAAAGATGGCAAGGGTGGCCATCAGAGGGAAGAACTGCATCCCGTTTTTCCCCATGGTGTCGATCAGGAGGCCTTTGAGCCCGGAAATAATCACCTCAAAGAAGTTCTGGAGTCTTCCCGGTACCATGCGGAGACCCTGGACAATAAGGATTCCTGCGCATGCAAGCAGGATCATATATAACCATGTGTAGGTGACGTGATACATATGATTCCCGTCAACAAGGTGATAGTTGTGTTCAAGGAAATGGTACAAGGGTTTTGTAATAAAATCTAGGACAAGTAGTGGATGTTCCATATCAATCTCCCTCTGTAAAAATATAGGTGAAACACATACAGGCAATTATCCCCATTACAACGACAGACAGACCTAAGAGCAGGGCAACAATATTGATCTTTGTCCATGTTATTAATGCAAAGATGACGGCCCCCATGACAGTTAGCCTGAGGATGGATCTTTTTTTCATGAAAGAAGAACTGGATTTAGGCGACAGGATGATGGCTGTTTTTGCGTGCCGGTAAAGCCACTGATAATTGATAATGCAGATGGCACCACCCAGGAATACGCCCTGGGCAAAGGACATGCCGGATATAATAAGGCTCAGTATACTCAGCCCTGCCCAGATGACAATGGAGCTGATCTCTATGTGTCGCTGTGCAATCTCTTTATTTTCCGGAATCATCCTGTTTGTCCTCGTTGAAGAATCGCATATAATTTTTATACATGATCCTGAACCCCGCCAGTATACCTCCAAAGATGAAAAGAAGCGTAAATATGGGCTCGGTTCCAAATCGTCCGTCCAGATATACACCCAATGCAAGACCGAGGACGATACTCAGTACCATGGCAATCCCCATAGTGGTAAGATCCGCTATCATCAGATATGGTTTTTTTTCGCGCTCGTCGTCTTGCATACATCTTCCTTTATCTTCAGCATAAATAATAAAAAATTATTCTACTGAATAGCCATTCATAATGCAAGCGGTATTTTGGAGAGAGGGTATTGGCAATTTCTCAATAAGTCCGGCCTCTCGTCATTCCCGCCTGCCTGCTGCAGGCAGGCGCAGGCGGGAATCCAGTGCTCCAGCTGGGCAAGCCTTTGGACAAAACGCCGTCATTCACGCGCAGGCGGGAATCCAGTGTTTCTGACTGGTGACGAATTGGGGTGACATGGTTTTTTCATTCTTCGCCAAAGAGCGGCCGCTCATGGGGGGTTCTCAAGAGAGGAACAGGGGTTTGCCTTCCAGGCTCGAGATGCTTGGACGGTACTGGTTTATGTCATATAACTCGTCAATATTGGCGCGCTTGACGCCTCCGGTGATCATGCTGAAGGGTATGTGGGTATAGACGCCCTTTTGCACGGCAAGCATTCTGCCGAATACCTGCTTGTTTATCAGCTCTATGGCAAGGTTGGCGAAATTGAAACCTACCATGAGGTCAACCGAGTCCGGTGCACCGCTTCTCATGAGATACCCGATCTGCTGGTAGAGTATTTCCTGCCCGGTGGATTTTTTGAGGAGCGATCCGGTTATCTGGCCTATGCCTCCGAGTTTACGGTGTCCGTATGCATCGGCCTCCCCGGTTTCAATACAGTCCTTGCCGATGATCCTTGCGCCCTCTGAGATGGTCAACATGGCATAATTGCTGGGGTTGGACCATTTGTCCTCCATGATGAGTTCCGAAAGCCTCTCAGGTTCAAAGGGAACCTCAGAGATGATGGCACGGTCCACTGCTGCAAGGTAGGCGACCAGCAGGGATGTCTCTCCGGAATTGCGTCCAAAGAGTTCGATTACTGCGATGCGCTCATGAGAGCCCGCGGTTGTCCTGAGTGTTTGTATATACTGTGTACTCAGGGATATCGCGGTTGAAAACCCTATGCAGTAGTCGGTTCCGTAGACATCGTTGTCCATGGTCTTGGGGATACCTATGGCAGGAACACCCTCGCGGTGCATCCTTTCGCCAAAGCTCTGGGTATCGTCTCCGCCGATAGGCACGAGTACATCGATTCCAAGGGCATCGATCACGTTTACAATGTGTTTGGTGAGGTCTGCTGTGTCCTTGTCTCCTGTGGAATATTTTTTCTGCAGGAACCCGGGTATCTGTGCCTGCTTTACCCTTGACGGGTTTGTCCGTGATGTGTGGAGGAATGTGCCACCGGTACGATCCACTGTGCGGACCGTTCGTTTGTCAAGTGTGACCACATTGTCGGCATTTTCCTCGAAACTTTTGTCAGGGTTGTAGTTCAGGAGGCCATACCAGCCCTTCCTGATGCCGACAACTTCATGGCCTTCTTCATTGGCCCTTGTGACCAATGCCTTTATACATGGATTCAGCCCCGGGACATCGCCCCCGCCTGTCAGTACACCTATTTTCATTTTGTGTAGCCTCCCTGAATTTTGGGTAATTAATAATATATTGGATGAGTATGTCAATGACAGATTCATGGAAATTGTCCTGTTTTAAAGATAATGGGTGCATCATGCCGAGATAAAGGGAAGATGATTCAAACAGGAGGTGTTGAATGGAAAAAGCTCAAAGGGCTTCCCTGATTGTCCTTATTCTTACTGTAATCCTGGTCTTTATGCCGGCTATTATCCCAAAGTCCAAGTTCGAAGGGTCAGGGATTGCGATTGAATACACCGATACCAAGCGTATACCGCAGGATCTTTGTGAGATCCGTGACGTGGAGGAAAGGAAGATGCGATTTCTGCATATCCTCCTTCCCCTTGTCCTGAAAAGCAATGAAAAGGTGATTTCACAGCGAAAGGCCATCCAGGAGATACAGAAAACCTCGTGGTGGATGACCAAGGGCGAAAAACTAAGGCTGGATCAGATCGCAGCGGAATACGGAATTGATGCAGATGTCCCGGACGAGGCCATGGATGCCCTTCTTGAACGGGTGAATGTGCTGCCTGTCTCCCTTGTCCTTGCCCAGGCGGCCATTGAATCGGGATGGGGCACCTCCAGGTTTGCCCTTGAGGGCAATAATCTCTTCGGTTTGAGAAGGGGCAAAGGAGAGGGAATGGTCCCCTACCGGCAGAAAAAAGGCAGTGTGTTTCGCGTTTCAGTGTTCAGTGATCTTCAGTCCTGCGTGGATTATTATCTCTGGAATATAAATACCTATCCGGCCTATAAGGAGCTTCGGGAGATCCGGGCTGCGTCTTCTTTGCCATATGATTCCATTGTGCTGGCCAAAGGGCTTGAGTTCTATTCCGAGCAGGGACAGGTCTATGTGGAAAAAGTCAGGGGCATGATACGCTATAATCGGCTCAAGACCTATGACCAGTACTATCTCCTGAATCCATAGGCATTGACCTTGAAATGTTTCTGGTTGTGTGCTGTAAGGGTGCAGGGGTCAGATGACAGGGAAATGGATATCCAGAGATATAGTACGGCGCATGGGTCGGCATGCAGGTCTCATTGCCCTTGTATGTGTGTTTGTGCTTACGGCACAGGCATCCCTTTATGCCCATGTGAGCGTGCTTTTATACCACAAGTTTGACGAGGCGGATTCGCCGTCCACCTCGGTATCGAGTGACATGTTCGATGCCCAGATGCGATACCTGAAAGAACACCATTATTGTGTCATGTCCATGGATGAGCTATATGGGTGTATCTCTGGAGAGATACCCATGCCTGAAAAAGGTGTGGTCATAACCATTGATGACGGCTATCTCTCTGAGTATACAAAGGCCTTTCCCATCCTCAAAAAATATGGATATCCCTTTACCATCTTTGTCTTCACCCATGCCGTGGGCGCAGACAACTATATGGACTGGGGGCAGCTCATGGAGGTTTGCCGTAACAGGGGGCAGGTGGGTAGCCATACCCATATCCATCCGCACCTGGTCGATATCCCTTATGGCAAGGTGGAGCAGGAACTCAAGGTATCAAAGGAGATCATCGAAAAACACCTGGGGACAAAGATAAAATGGTTTGCATACCCCTTTGGGGATTATGATGACCAAATACGTTCCATTGCCTCCAGTTTGGGCTATGACCTCATGCTTACCTCTGATCCGGGAAACGTATCCAGCCATTGTCTGCCGGACATGGTGCCCAGACAGGCCATTGTGGGCCGTAATATGACCATGAAGAGGTTTATCTCAAAACTTGATGCACCCTGCCTGATTACCTCTGAGAACAGTCCCGGTCCAGGGAGGCTCAAGGGCAGGGGGCTTTCTTGTGTTTCCTTGACCATAAAGGATCCCCAGAGGTATTGCCCAGGGCAGGTACAGATGTTTCTTTCGGAAAAGGGAAGGCTCAAAACCACCTTTGATCCCTCTACCGGTCGATTGGTGTGTTCGGAACCCATGGTGCTTTCAAAAAAGGTTAACCGGATCATCACAACGGCAAGGCTCAAAGATGGAGGCAAATACGCATGGGATTCTTATTTGATTGTTCTGCCTGAAAAAAATCATGAGGAAGACGCAAAGGATCAGGACTGAAAGGTTTGAGGGTACATTGATGCATCTGGACCATACAGACAAAAGGATTATCAGGATCGTGCAGGGAGATCTGCCTGAGGGCAGAAACCCATTTTTTCTGTGGGCGAAAGATGCCGGTATGACGGAACACGCATTCATACAGGGGCTGCATCGACTCATGCAGAAAGGTGTGATACGTGGGTTCAAGGCGATCATAAGACATCGTCTCGGTGGTATAAAGGCCAATGCCATGGTCGTCTGGAAAGTGGATGAAGACAAAATAGAACAAACAGGGGAAAAAATATCCCGATGGGCAGCTGTGACCCATTGTTATGAACGGCCTTTTTGGGGCGGAAATTGCATTTTTTCCATGATACACGCCAAAGACCGGCCCGGTGTTGAGGCGATAATACAGGAGATATCCGGCAGCCTGGGGGACATGGATTACAAGGTTTTCTGGAGCGAAAGAGAACTAAAAAAAACCTCTATGAGTTTTCTGTAAACCCGCAAGATACAATTCATCCCTGCAATATACTGGATCCCTGTCTGCGTGCGGAGCACTTCGCAGGCGGGGATGCCATTTTTAACCTGTTGAGTACGGGGTTTTGTAACTGCTCAGTGTAATTTTTATTTATGTTAATTGTGCAGGAAAAAATCAGTCAGAGGAAAGGCGTAGGTGTCAGGTCTTGAAACTTGACATAGCATAAAACAAGGGTGACACCTTTATTTGTCTGATATGACAAAATCCCAGATTCACATAAACTTACAAAAGAGCCTCGGTCATAGCTGTCCCCTGAACTGACAGGTTGGCCGTTCTATATTAAATATTGAGGGCAAAGCGGATTGCCCGCCCAACATCAACCATCTTGGCCGAAGGTAAGGATGTGATCAATGATCCGATTTTTCTTTTCGAAAGAGTCTGCAAATGGTCACAGTTGACAGCGCAATCCCGGGGCATGCCGTCTGCTTTCGAAAGAAACACTTCGGACGGTATATTGCGAACCATACTTGTAATGGGTGAGACTGTTATTTCACCAAGATAATCCAATACGGAATCTCGTGTTAGGACAAGAACTGGCCTCTTCTTATCTGGCTTTACAAACTTGTACCAACGTATTTCACCGTGTTTCATTCGTCACCCCAAGCTTGCTCTGTTTCCCAAGCCGAAAACTCGTCGGCTGTAACAGGGTGTCGCTCATACCCTTCACGGTGTTTGCGCTCCAGGTGCTCAAGATTGAAGCGGGACAGCGCTTCTCGAAGTGCCTTTCGTGTGAAAGCAGAACGACTTG
>JAYEKR010000245.1:0-10037 GCA_034661115.1 Thermodesulfobacteriota bacterium
GAAAAATCCAAGGCAGATATCGACAATGAAGGCCTCACGCTGGGAAACAAAAAGGCGGCCCCTGTAGCCGAAAAAGAACAAGGCCCGCCACCAAAGAAAGAGCCCCTGACAGAATCAAAACGCAGCCTTGTGTTCATCGTGGTTGCAACAATCGTGATGGTCACTATCATCGCCCTGGGTACAGCCATCTTCCTCTTATCAGGCAAAAAAGAGAATATCCCGCCTGCATCGAGCCCGAATCCAGTTGCACTGCAACCTGAAACCCATTTCTATTCCACAAAGGAAGATGTAATCCTTGATCCCTTTATCGTCTTTTTCAACCCCATAACCAAAGATCGGACAGGTGTGCTTGTAGCAAGGCTGTCTCTTCTGGTCAGGCCGGAAACGAGTGCAAACATCGAAGCCGATCTCTTTGATATCCGCAAGGCCATCGTTGAGAAACTGACCATAAACGTCCCCATCTACTCCAAACAGGAAATCGCTGCCATGCTAAAGGAAGACCTGAACCGCTTCAATGTCAAGGAAGCAACCTTTATTCGATATGAACTTCACTAATGTTTTTTTGATACAAGGAAGGGTTGAATATGAATTTAAAAACTATTGATTCAATGATCGCATCCAATGACCCTGGTGAAATGAGATCCGCAGCGGATCTGCTTGTCCAGATTGGAGGGGCAGACGCCTTTGACCGTCTGGTGCCCCTTCTCAATAGCCCCAATACAGGGGTAAGGGATGCAGCGGAAAGGGCCATCACCATGCTCGGCGGCCGCATGGCTATTGAAAAAATGGCGCCTTTTCTGGCATCGGAAAATCCTCAGCTTCGCAATATCGCGATTGATGTCCTGAGAAAAACAGGGGAAGACGGCCTTGACATCCTTCACCGGCTTACAACAGACCAGGATGACCACATCCGTCTGTTTACCGTGGACATCCTTGGAAGTATTGGCAATGCCCAAAGCATGGAACCCCTAATCAACACACTCCATGATGAAAACGCCAATGTCAGAAACGCAGCCGTGGTCTCACTGGGAAAAATCGGAGATCCAGAGGCATTCGAGCCACTCAAGGAGCTGACCAATGACGAAGAGTGGATACGCTTCGCCGTGATAGAGGCCATGGCCCAGATACCCCATGACGGCATTACAGCATTTCTCCTGGAGGAACTCAAACGATGGACATCTGACGAGATCACGACCAGCGCCATAATAGAGACACTTGGGGAAATCAGGTCCCAGGGAGCGGTTGAGCCCCTGTTGAAAATGATAGATACATCCACCAGCTATATCCAGATGTCCATTGCTCAGGCAGTGATAAAGATCCTGGGTCCAGATGGCATTGCCTCTCTTGACAATAATAACCTTAAGTCCATCCGGTTTATCCTGGGGGCCCATCTGCTTGAGTCGGGCGAGGAAGATTGCCGCGATATGCTCAGTCTCCTGGCCATGATCGGGAATGACTCAAGCATTGATCCCATTATAAAACTCTCAGAGATCACTGATCCCGACATTGACCCGGAAACATGGGACGCCATAAAAGACGCCCTCGCCGGTATCAACAATCCGGGGAAAATGATAAAACTCTTTGACCTGGATGAAAAACGCTGTATCCTCGGGACAGAGATCTTGGGCCGGATCGGAAAAGAAAAAGAGGCCGAAAAAATCACCATGCGCATCTTTTCCTCTGATGGTTATATCAAAAGGGCCATGGCCTTGGCCCTTTTGCAAATCGCATCACCAGAGAGCAGAGAAACGTTCATAAGGCTGCTGCACGACAACGATGGTCATGTAATATCATATGCGGTCAATGCCATTGGGAAAATAGGGACTGTCAACGACATCGATGAATTGATCCCCTTTTTGTCCAACCAGTATCCGGACATAAGGGATGCCGCCCTGGACGCCATAGCAAAGATCGATACCCCCAAGGCTTCAGAGATCTTTAATGGACTGCTAAACGATCAGTCCCCCCAAAAAAGGTGCATGGGGATAGCAGGCCTGGAGCAGATCAGGGACAAAGAACTGGAAAAATCTTTGTCATATATGGTGCAGGACAAGGACGATCAGGTCCGGATAACGGCCATCCAGGCTGCAAAACGCACAAAAACGCATCTCAAGGAAGATCTTCTTTTAATCCTGCTCACGGATAAAAACCATGAAATACGTTATAAGGCCATAGATATTGCAGGAGAGGAAAGAATAGAAGCCTGCAGGGAAGGCCTTGAGGCCGCATTGAAGGACCCCGATATGTGGCTGGCCTATCATGCAATAGAGGCATTAGGAAAGTTTTGTGACGAAAGGGAAAAAGAAACGCTTTTATCCATCCTGTCAGGCAATAATGCGTTTTTGAGGATAGGTGCGGCAAAGGCCCTGGGAAACTGGGAAGAAGATGAGGCATTGGCAGATGAACTTGAGGTCTACACGGATGACGACAACCTTGACATTGTAAGGGCCGTTGTCCAGACCATTGACCGATTGAGAGGGGATGCGTTCTAAGATGGGCATTGACATCCTTGAAAGGATCAAAGATATTGATGATCTGGCCACGCTGCCTTCGATAGGCGTCGAGGTGATGGAAAAGGCGGAATCTCCGGATGTCAGCATTCGTGAAATCTCAGAGATAATCCACCGTGACCCGGCGCTTTCAGCCAGGGTTCTGAAAATCGCACATTCTCCGATATACAGGAGGGCATCGCAACATATAGATACCATACAGAAGGCCATTATGGTCCTGGGGCTGAATGAAATCGTAAATCTTGCAGCAACGATCTCTGTGCTTGATTCCTTCAGCAAAAGACAATCACCGCATGAAGAGGGCATACGCACGGCCTTCTGGAACCATTGCATGGCAACTGCCATCATTGCCAGGCGCCTTTGCCTCACCATAGGAATGCGGTTGCAGGGAAGGGATTTTACGGGCGGTCTGCTTCACGACATCGGAAAACTGATACTCTATGAACATTTTCATGACCAGTTTGTTCAGGCATACAATATCTCCATGGAAAACAACTGCCCCATGTATGAGTCCGAACTACATATCATGGGGACCACACATATGGAGGTAGGCCAGTATCTGGCAAAAAGATGGAACCTTCCGTCCTTTCTCCAGGATATCATACGTTTTCACCATGATCCGGACAGGGCGGAACACACTGACCTTGTCTCCCTGATATCCATCTCCAACCTGCTTGCAAAGGCAAAGCAATTTGCCTGTGGGGGGGATCACATCTCCATCATCCTTGCAGACCAGCCGGCATGGCGCCTGATGAGAGAACACGGATACCCCATGGAAGACCTGGACATGGAACGCATCACCTTTGAAATGGACGATCTGGGGGCACAGATAAAAGAGTATATATCATCGCTCTCCGATCACCAAACAGGGGAGCCTGTCCAATGAACAATGATGCACAGATGAACGATGAAAATTTCCGGTTGTTAAGAGATTTTGTCTACGAAAAATCCGGAATATTCTTTGGCGACACAAAAAAATATCAGCTTGAGAATAGATTGAGCATGCGACTACGGGCCAACAACCTGGATGGGTTTGATAAATACTATTACCTGCTCAAATATGATCCCGGGGCACGCAAGGAGCTCTCTGCCCTTTTTGATTCTGTAACCACCAAAGAAACAAGCTTTTTCAGGAGTCCTCAACAGATACAGGCCTTCAAGGAAAAGGCATTGCCCGAAATCCTTTCCCAAAGGATCAAAGACGGGAAAAAGACACTGCAGATATGGTCTGCCGGGTGTTCAACCGGAGAAGAACCCTATACTCTGGCAATCATCATCAGGGAACTACTGGCCAAGGAGATCTCTGAATGGGACATCCGGATATTTGCAACGGATCTCAGTAAAAAAGCACTTAGATCCGCAAAAAATGCACAGTATAATGAGTATTCCCTTAGATCCGTGCCCCCGGATATCAAAAAAAAGTATTTTTCAAACACCGGTGGACAATACCAGGTAACAGACGAAATCCGGACTATGGTCGAGTTGCAGTATCTCAATCTCAATGATCCCCGCAGGGTGGAACTGATGAAGGAAACAGACATCATCTTTTGCAGAAATGTCCTCATATATTTTGATGATCCCGCAAAAATCAGGTTTGTTTCACAACTCTACGACGACCTGAATCCCGAAGGCTATCTTTTTATAGGACACTCGGAATCCCTGCATAATATATCCAAGGCATTTAAACTGGTCCATTTTCCAGGCGCGCTTGCATATAAAAAGGAGTAGGAATCAATGGATAAAATCTTAATTGTTGATGATTCGCCCACCGTTATCAAGCTCCTGTCATACACGCTCAAGGCAAAAGGTTATCTGTGTATCAATGCGTCTGACGGCTTTGAGGGCCTTGAAAAACTTGCCATGCATCCAGACATCCGTCTTGTCATATCTGACTTGAATATGCCCAACATGGACGGGATTGAATTCATTTCAAACATCCGATCCAGCCCTGAATACGCAGACCTCCCTGTCATCATGCTGACAACGGAAGGCACAGATGTCAACCGGAAGCTTGCCTTTGATGCAGGCGCAGATCTCTACCTTGTAAAACCCTCACCCCCACACATTATCCTCTTCAAGGTCCAAAGCCTGCTCAACGCAGACAAATAACAGGCAGATTCAGGGCATTGATAAACCCGTATGGCCGGCCGGCCACAACAGGGAAAGGTCAGTTAACGTGTTCCCTTGAAATCGTTTTTTTTGACACTACATACATCTCAAGAGAAAAACAGACAGTACCCGCACCGGATACCATCGAACCATTGACGGGTTTTATACAAAGGAGATACGCATGGATGCCGCTAATTTGACAAGAAAATCACAGGATGCCCTGGGTGAGGCACAGACTTCGGCAGTACGCCTGGGCAATCCGGAGGTGGAGGTGGAACACCTTGTCCTAGCCCTTATCAACCAGACAGACGGACTCATCCCACGTATCTTTGCACGCATGGATATCCCCTTGGGTTCCTTTGCAGCAGAAATAACAAAAGAACTGGAAAAAAAGCCCAGCGTATCCGGGCCAGGTGCGCCAAGGGACCAAATCGTTGTTACACAGCGCCTCAACCGAATCCTTGTTCGTGCACAGGACGAGGCAAAAAACCTCAAGGATGAGTATATATCGGTTGAGCACCTTCTGCTCGCCATGATCAAAGAGGGAAAGGACACACCTTCGGGCAGGATACTGCATGAATTCCATGTAACGAGGGAGCGTGTCCTGAATGCCCTTACCTCCATACGCGGCAACCAGAGGGTTACGAGCGACAACCCGGAAAACGCCTATGAGGCCCTTGAAAAATACGGTGTTGACCTTGTGGCACAGGCAAAGATGGACAAACTCGACCCGGTGATTGGACGGGACGAAGAGATCAGACGCATTATCCGCGTACTTTCCAGGAAGACAAAGAACAACCCGGTCCTCATAGGGGAACCGGGCGTGGGAAAAACCGCCATTGTCGAAGGGCTGGCACAGAGGATAGAAAAAGGCGATGTCCCGGAGGGGCTCAAGGACAAGACCATCTTTTCCCTTGATATGGGATCCCTGGTTGCCGGTGCCAAGTTCCGCGGTGAATTCGAGGAAAGGCTCAAGGCGGTCCTTAGCGAGATAAAGGCAAGCAACGGCCGGATCCTTCTCTTTATCGACGAGATACATAATATCGTGGGCGCAGGCCGGGCAGAGGGATCCATGGATACCGGCAATATGCTCAAACCCATGTTGGCCAGGGGAGAACTCCACTGTATAGGTGCCACTACCCTGGACGAATACCGCACACATATAGAAAAGGATGCAGCCCTTGAACGCAGGTTCCAGCCTGTACAGACAGGGCCTCCCACTGTGGAGGATACGATCTCCATACTCCGTGGATTAAAGGAACGCTTTGAGATACATCACGGGGTAAAGATCCAGGACAATGCACTGGTGGCAGCCTCTGTGCTTTCCAACCGCTACATCACGGACAGGTTCCTGCCGGACAAGGCGATTGACCTTGTGGATGAGGCCTGTGCACAGATCCGCACAGAGATCGACTCCATGCCCTCTGAACTTGACCAGCTGACCAGAAAGGCCATGCAGCTGGAGATAGAGGAGGCAGCCCTGAAAAAAGAAAGAGACAAGGCCAGCAGCAAGAGACTCGAGGATCTTCTCAAAGAACTCAAGGGAATCAAAGAGGCATCTGCTGCGATGAAAAAGAGGTGGGAAAAGGAAAAACAGGCGATCCACAAGGTCAGCAATCTCAGGGAAAAGATTGAAAAAACCCGTATGGAGATAGAAAAGGCATCCCGGGCCTATGATCTGAACACTGCCGCCGAGCTCAAGCACGGGACACTCCCTGACCTTGAGGCCGAACTCCTCATGGCGGAAAAAAAGGGGGATGCTCCTGACGAAAACCGTCTGCTCAAAGAAGAGGTAAACGAGGATATAATCGCAGACATTGTCTCAAAATGGACAGGCATACCGATTGCCCGGCTGGTTGAAGGGGAAAGGGAAAAACTGCTTCATCTCGACATTATCCTGCATAAGAGGATTATAGGACAGGCAGATGCAGTCAATGCGGTCTGTGATGCCGTAATCCGTGCCCGTTCCGGCATAAAGACCCCTGAGAGACCCATTGGATCGTTTATCTTCCTGGGACCGACCGGGGTAGGAAAGACCGAACTGGCAAAAGGCCTTGCAGAGGCACTCTTTGATTCACCCGACAATATGGTCCGCATGGACATGAGCGAATATATGGAAAAATACGCGGTCTCCCGTATGATCGGGTCCCCTCCCGGATATGTGGGCTACGAGGAAGGCGGTCAGCTGACAGAGGCCGTACGCCGCAAACCATACTCAGTGGTGCTCTTTGATGAGATTGAAAAGGCACACCACGACGTACTCAATCTCCTTTTGCAGATCCTGGATGACGGTAGGATTACAGACTCACATGGAAGGACAGTCAATTTCAAGAACACCATAATCATCATGACCTCGAATATCGGGTCTGACAAACTCATAGAGGGCCTGTCCCGAACAGGACAGATCGAGGAACAAACCAGAGAAATCGTGCTGTCAGAACTGGGTATGCACTTCAAACCGGAATTCATCAACCGCGTGGATGACATTGTACTGTTTAAGGCGCTGAGCCTTCCTGAAATCAAGGAGATCGTGGACATCCTTATCAAGGAGATGCAGTCCCGGCTCATCGAAAGACAGATCCGGCTTCACCTGAGCGATGAGGCAAAGGCATTCCTTGCGCAAAACGGATACGACCCGGTATACGGGGCCAGGCCCCTGAAAAGATTTATCCAGAAAACCCTGGAAACACCTCTGGCCAGGTCCATTATCCGTGGCGACATAGTGGATGGCTCACAGGTCATGGTGGAGATGAAAGACAAAAAGCTCCATTTCGAGATCACCTGACCCTGGCCAAGAAACGTGCTGCACGGGATAAGAGCAAAGATGGGCAAATTTGCTGATAACAGCGATGAATATAGAGGTGTAACATTTATTTGCAAAGGAATATTCAAAAGGTTATCGTGCAAGAAAAAGTTATTATGTGTCAAAGTCCTTTAGAAATGTCCTTTTTAACTCGATAGAAATGCCCCCTTTTGAATTGTTTTTTATCCGAGAACCCACATCTGTAACCGTTCACGGAACGTTGAACGTGGAAATTGGAAGTTTGGCCTTTATGCTTTTGTACTGTTGACGAACGCATTCAATTTTGGCCCGAGTTTTTCAACTATTGCTTTGTATTCTATTGCTCTTGACTCAGATAAAGATTTTCTTCTGATGAGTTTTCGCAACCATGATTTGGTTTCTTCAAGTGAACGGCTACTATAGATAAAACTTTTTCCTGTCTCCCCAATTTCTAATTTCTAATTTCCAATTTCAAGCCGTGAACGGCTACCCACATCTTAACACTGTTTTTGCAAAGGCACTGATGCCATTTCCCCCTCGTAGAAAATGAAATTCTGGGATATACAGATAACCAATATATGAACTGGAAAACCTTTAGTACATTATTTCTGGCAATCTTTGCTTCCATGCTGGGCCAGGGGATTGTAGTGCCGCTGCTGCCGGTTTATGCCCACGAGTTCGGTGCTGCGGGCTTTGGCATAGGCATCATGTTCGGGATCTTTTCGTTCTCAAGGACCTTGTTTCTGCCCTATTTCGGCTCTGCCTCTGACCGTAAAGGCAAAAAACCCTACATCACGGCCGGGCTGCTGCTCTATTGTCTGGCCTCTGTCGCATATATGTTTTCCAGGGATGTGACGGCCCTCATCCTTGTGCGGTTCTTCCAGGGTATCGCAGCCGCCATGATTATGCCGGTGGCACAGGCGTATGTTGGAGAAATCATACCTAAGGGGAAGGAAGGTTTTATGATGGGTCTACTTAACCTCTCCCTGTACGGTGGGTTGAGTGCCGGACCTGTCCTGGGCGGTACGGTTAGGGATACCTTTGGTATTCGTGCGGCCTTTGTCTGCATGGGGATCCTCTGCTTCATTGCTTTTATGCTGAGCCTGCTGCTACTTCCGCCCAGGCACAAGGAAGCCCCTTTATCCCAAAAAAGGCCACCACAACGGTTCATGGTCCTGTTGCGTAACCGGCATTTGTCGGGATTGTTTGTTTTTCGTTTTGCTGCCACCATGTGCATCGGCACTATCTGGTCATTTGGGCCTCTTCTGGCCAAAACCGAATTCGGGCTCTCAAGTTCACAAACAGGGATACTCATCATGTTTACCGTTTTGATCAGTGCGGTTTTGACTACTCCTGTAGGCTATCTGGCAGACAGGATCAACAAACGGTTTCTTATCACACTCGGAGGGTTCACAACGGTTCTTTCAATGCTGCTTTTCGCATATGCCAGAAGGGCATGGGATCTGTATGTGGCTAGTATTGTTGCCGGACTGGGAGGTGCAGTCTCTGTCCCTGCCATGATGGCTATGGCTGTGATTATAGGACGGGCCGAAAAATCCATGGGCTCTATCATTTCATTTTTGACCATGGCACACAGCCTGGGCATGATGACCGGGCCGATCCTGGCCGGTATCATGATAGACCTCTTTGATATGCGGATGACCTTTTTGTGCGTCTCTGTGTTCATGGCAATGATAACCATGATTTTCCTGCCTCTCACCGCGCAATACGAATTCATCGAAACCCGGGCACAAGGGTCTTGTAATCTGACGAAAGGGCATGAGGATTAACATTGTTATTCCCATGAGCCAAATGCACGACTAAAAAAAGCTGCCTCCCGCGCGAAGGCCGGGGCCCATAAGGCACCTCTGTGGGTTTCTCGGAAAATGCATCGACACCAAGGGCAACAAAAACTTTTGTGTCGCACTATAATCACAGCGAAGTTTGGGGCTTTGGGCTGAAAAACATTAACCAGCTCAAGGGGTCGTAACCCCTTGAGCTGGTTAATGGGCCATGTAGGACTTGAACCTACGACCTACGGATTAAGAGTCCGTTGCTCTACCAGTTGAGCTAATGGCCCATAATATGTTCCTGATGCGCCCGGGGCGACTCGAACGCCCGACCTGCGGATTCGAAGTCCGACGCTCTATCCAACTGAGCTACGGGCGCCCAATACATTCTTGGGGTGAGTGAAGGGGATCGAACCCTCGGCCACAGGAGCCACAATCCTGTGCTCTACCAACTGAGCTACACTCACCATATCTTACTTGGCGCGCCTGGCAGGATTTGAACCTGCGACCTACGGATTAGAAGTCCGTTGCTCTATCCAACTGAGCTACAGGCGCCTGTCCTTTTCTACCTGTATCGGGGCGAGAGGATTTGAACCTCCGACCCCCTGCTCCCAAGGCAGGTGCGCTACCAAACTGCGCCACACCCCGTGTACATCGAAAAGGCTTATAACAAAGGGGAAATGCCAAGGCAAGGGCTTTTTCACGAATTGTCAAAAAACAAGGGCAGAGACATACCCTGCCCTACATTAAATGGTAACCGTTCACGGAACGTTGAACGTGGAAATTGGAAGTTTGGCCTCTATCCTTTTGTACTGTTGACGAACGCATTCAATTTTGGCCCGAGTT
>JAYEKR010000246.1:0-9978 GCA_034661115.1 Thermodesulfobacteriota bacterium
GATAGATGAAAACGGCAAGGTATCCAGGATAGATATCTGATCCATTGATCCAAACCATTGATCCAAACCCGGGCATTGGGGCGACAAAGGTGTCCCGGTGCCCGGGTTTATGAGCGTGATAAAAGGCCGTTAATTGTTTTTTTTTGACCTTATTAAGGAGGATACATGAAGAATCAATATATCCTGGCCATTGATCATGGGACTTCGGGAATCAAGGCGGCGATCATCAATCTCAAGGGGCAGATCAAGGCCTTTGAGTTTGAATCCACACCCATATGGTTTTTCCAGGGAGGCGGAGCCGAGCAGGACCCTGAAGACTGGTGGCAGGCATTGATAAAGGCATCCAGAAAACTCATCAAACGCAAGGTTGTCTCCTCAAAAGATATTTGTGCAGTCTGCGTCTCATCCACCTTTTCATCCACTGTTGCCGTGGATAAAAACGGCGACCACCTTATGAATGCTCTGACATGGATGGATTCACGCGGTGCACCATATATCAAAAAATTGGTTGGAGGCCCGCCCAGCGTGGATGGCTACAATCTGCTTAAGGTCAGGCAGTGGATTTCCCGGACCGGTGGAGGCCCTGCACTTTCAGGAAAGGACGATATTGCCCATTGCATTTATACCAGGGAAAAACTGCCGAAGATCTATGAAAAAACATGCATGTTTCTGCCGAGCAAGGATTATCTCAATCTGCGGCTGACCGGCAGGATGGCATCATCATATGATGCCATGCATCTGTTCTGGGTCACCGATATAAGGGATATCAACAACCCTGTCTACGACGACAAACTTATCCGCATGGCAGGAATGGACCGCGATAAACTGCCGCCCATGAAACATTCCATCGATATCCTCGGGACACTCCGGTCGGATGTGGCCAAAGAACTTGATCTCAAACCCAATACCAGGGTAATCATGGGTTCGGCGGACCACCAGGCCGCCTTGATCGGCTCCGGTGCGGTGCGTGCATTTGAGGGACATCTCTATATAGGCACCTCGTCATGGCTGCAGTGTATCGTGCCATTCAAAAAGACAGATATGTTCCACTCCATTGCATCCTTCCCTGCTGCAATCCCGGGCAGGTTCCAGAGCGTCAATGAACAGGATATCGCCGGGGGTGCACTTGTCTATCTGGTGGACAATATTCTCTATCACAAAAACAGGCTGCTCAAGGGTGAACCGCCCGAAGATATCTATCATGTGCTTGATGAGATCGCATGCAATGTCCCGGCCGGAAGCGAAAAACTGATCTTTACCCCATGGCTGAACGGGGAGAGGACCCCGGTGGATGACACAATGCTTCGGGCCGGTATCTACAATATATCCCATCACACCACCCAGGATCATATGGTAAGGGCTCTGCTTGAGGGTGTTGCCTACAATACACGCTGGAGCATGCAATATGTGGAGAAGTTTGCAGGCCAAAGGCTTTCGCCCCTGAACATCATCGGAGGAGGAGGCAAGTCCGATATCTGGTGCCAGATCTTTGCCGATGTCCTTGACCGGGAGATCCGCCAGGTAAAGGATCCTATGCAGGCCAATGCAAGGGGGGCCGCCTTTATAGCGGCAGTCGCAATGGCTGAGATGTCCTTTGACGATATCCCGGGCCTGATCGAATATAATAAGACATTCACACCCAACCCTGACAACCGCAGGATCTATGATACGCTTTTCAATGAATTTATCCAGATATATAAAAATAACAAGGCCATGTATAAACGTCTGAACGGGGTTTGAAAAACCACAGATATCTGGTAAGAGAGAATGATACATGACACAAAAAAAGACACAAAAAACATCCAGCGAAGTGGATCAGTTCATTGCCAATGCCCGGCGTGACATGGGGCAGAGACAAAAGGGGTACAGGGAACAGGCCCTAAGGATGTTTCCCTGGGTCTGTGCGCGTTGCGGGCGTGAGTTTTCAGGCCAAAATGTCAGGCAACTCACGGTACATCACAAGGACCATAACCACGACAACAACCCTCCAGACGGCAGTAACTGGGAGTTGTTGTGCATATACTGCCATGACAATGAACACGCAAGGTATACGGATGGCCGGTTGAGTGACGAACAAAGGCCGGCCACCGGCCAGAAACCGACTTCGACCTATAAGGCCTTTGCCGGGCTTAATGATTTGCTGAAGGATAAAAAGCCGGGGTAACCCTTTAAGGTTACCCCTGTTTTTTATATCCAAATTCAAGCCGTGAACGGCTACAAAAGGTTATTGTTTTCAATCGTTCATCCAAAGAGCACAGTCCATGCGGGTTCATAGCAGTTATTGTTTTCTGGCGTTGAATTTTGTCCTATGGATTTTCCAGTGTCGGATTTTTATTGTCTGCGCATGCATTGCCATATAAGATAAACACAAACACAAAAAGGGGACAGGTCTAATGCTTATATATTATACTGCAGGGGAGTCGCATGGCAGGGGTATATTTGCCTTTGTCGACGGGCTCCCGGCAGGGCTCAGGGTGGACAGGGGGCTCATGGATGCTGCATTGGCGCGCAGGCAGGGGGGATATGGCCGTGGCCCCCGGATGAAGATCGAAAAGGACCAAGTGGATGTGCTCTCAGGGATACGCGGTGGATACACCCTGGGTTCTCCAGTGATATTGGCCGTATGGAACAAAGACTATGAGGACTGGCGTGAATTCATGAACCCCTGGGAGATCCGGAAGGGAAGGGAGCTTTTTACCCCGAGGCCCGGGCATGCGGATATGGCCGGCGCCGGGCGTTTTCGGCATAAAGATCTGAGGAATGTGCTGGAGAGGTCGAGCGCGCGCGAGACCGCGGGAAGGGTTGCCGCAGCCGGGCTTGTCCTTGCGCTTTTACGCGACCTGGGGATTGGTGTGCATTCATGGGTTTGCGCGATCGGGACACAGAGATATGACGGTGGATATGACAGGGATAAAACCCGTTCATCCAGTGTGTATTGCCCGAATGAGGCTGCAACCCGGGCAATGGAGAACCTGATCGATGAGGCCGCTAGCCAGGGAGATACCCTGGGAGGAGAGTTCAGGGTGGTCATTGACGGCCTTCCTGCCGGGATCGGTGTCCCGGGTCAGTGGGATTCAAGGCTGGATACCATGATCTCGGCCAGCCTGATGTCTATCCCTGGCATAAAGGCGGTCCAGATAGGTTCAGGGGTTTTGAGTGCGGGTGTGCCGGGTTCCCTTCTCCATGATGAGATCCTTGCCACAATACCCGTGTCCAGGGCATCCAATAATGCCGGGGGCATAGAGGGTGGTATCTCCAATGGTGAGCCCATTGTTGTGACCTGTACCATGAAGCCCATTCCAACCCTTAAAAAGGGGCTCAGATCCATTGATATACGTGACGGACATGCCTGCCGTGCCGAGTATGAGAGATCGGACTGCTGTGCCGTGCCTGCCGCCTCAGTGGTGGGAGAGGCCATGGTCGTCATTGCCGTGGCCCGGGCTGTGTTGAATGATTTTTCCATGCCGAACATGGAGGCCCTGAAGGCGGCCTTTGAGGCGCATCGTACATATACGGAGGGGCGATGATCTTTATTACCGGGTTCATGGCCTCAGGAAAGTCAACTGTGGCGCGTATCCTGTCCAGACGCATGGGCCTTGATCACGTGGATCTGGACCAGGAGATCAGCCGGGATACAGGCTCAACCATCCCGGAGATCTTTTCTGCGGCCGGTGAAAAGACCTTTCGGTATCTGGAGTCCAGTGCGCTCAGGGCAGTGGTCATGGATAAAGGAGACTGCGTGGTCGCCACCGGGGGCGGGATCGTTATGGATGAGGCCAACCGCGCGTGCATGAAGGCGGCAGGCTGTATTGTGTATCTCAGGACCGGGATGGATACCCTGAGATCAAGGGCGGGCAAGTCAAATGGCCGGCCCCTGTGGGACAAAGAGATCGAGGCCCTCTTTGAGCGCAGGAAGGCGGCCTATGAGGACGCGGATTTTATCATCGACACGGACAAAAAGACCCCGGAGGCGGTGGCTGTCGCAATAGGTGCGTATCTGCGTGATCATGTGTCCCCTGTTGCGGTTTTGACCCCCATAGCATACCCTGTATATATCGGGGAGAGGATGTTTTCAGGGCTGCAGGGCCTGATCAGCCGGCATCTGCGTCCTGAGGGTCTCTTTGTCCTTGTGGATGAAAGGGTTCATGCCTTGTACAAGGATGAGATAAAGGCCGCCCTGGACGGGCTTTATTATCATCTCATGGATGTCCCCTCTGGAGAGGCATCCAAGTCCTATGGGTTTTTAGGCTGTGTTCTGGATGAGATGCTTGAAACCAGAATGAACAGGAACTGGGCCGTTATGGCAATAGGGGGTGGTGTGACAGGCGACCTTAGCGGCCTGGCCGCCAGCCTGTATATGCGTGGCATCCCTGTAATCCAGTGTCCCACCACGCTCCTGGCCCAGGTGGATTCCGGTATAGGCGGCAAGACCGCAATAAACCATGAAAGGGGTAAGAACCTTGTAGGCACCTTTCACCAGCCCGTGTTTGTCCTGTGCGATCCCATGTTTTTGTCCACGGTAGACCTCTCAGAGATGAATGCCTCTATGGGAGAGGTGATAAAATACGCTATCATCATGGACCGGGAACTCTTTGAATACCTTGAAGACAATCCAGCCCCTGACTGGGGCAGGCTTGTTTATATGTGTTCCAGGGACAAGGCCGGTATCGTTTCCAGGGATGAAAAAGAGTCCGGGCTCAGGAGGGTCCTTAATTTCGGGCATACCCTTGGCCATGCAATCGAAAAATCAATGGGGTTTACCCTCCTGCACGGACAGGCCGTTGCAGCCGGCATGGCCTTTGCTGTGTGGCTCTCCCATGATATGGGCCTGCTCGAGACAGGTGACATGAACAGGATGTTCAAAAGGATAAAAGATGCTGATATCATACCGGATAATATAAAGATGCCATCGGCCGATGGGTTTTCTCTGGCCCTTGGTATGGACAAAAAGGGTTCACACAAGGGGGTCTGGTTTGTATTGACCCAGGGCATAGGCCGAGTCTGTGTGAAAAATCTCCAGTTTTGCCATGTACTGGACGCCTATGAAAGATACATACAGGCTATGGTAGACATGCCATTATCGACGGTTTGATGGAAGGGGGTATGTATGGGATTCAAAAAGCTCTTTGACCAGGGGGATTTTGCCGGGATCTGTGATGCCGGTGCAATGGCGCAATCTCCTGAAGAAAGGCTGATGCTGGGGATTGCATATCTTCGTCTGAAGAGGTCCAGTGAAGCCGAAGCCATATTTGAGGCGATAAACAGCGAGGTCTTTTCCCTGGTAAAGGCAGAGTATTATATGGCGCAGATCCATCTTCAAAGGGGTGAGAGTGAAAAGGCAGGGGTCTGTATTGACCGATATCTGGCCTATTATCCCGATGATGATGAGGCCCGTGATCTTGCAGATGGCACCCTCGAAGGCGATGACAGCCTTGTCGATGTCGCATCGCCCGGGCTTGCAGAACTCTATGCAGGGCAGGGTCATTATGAAAAGGCCCTGGATATCTATGCGGATCTCATCTTTGACCAGGATGAGCCTCAGGTGAGGAATAAGGCGGAAAAGGTGCAGAACAAGTTTATTGTCCAGACGCTTGAGAGCTGGATTGAAAGGATAAAGACAGATGAAGATTCTTCTTGTTAATGGTCCGAACCTGAACATGCTGGGTGTAAGGGAGGTGTCTGCCTACGGCACCATGGGGCTTGGTGATATCGAGACCGTCTTTTTATCAAAGGCCGATGAACTGGGCATTGAGTGCGTGTTTTTTCAGTCAAACCATGAGGGTGATATCATCGAGAGGATCCATGCCGCCATGGCAGAGGGGATAGACGGCATGGTTATCAATCCTGGAGCCTATACCCATACCTCGATTGCCATCAGGGATGCGATCCTGAGTGTAGACCTTGTCTTTGCAGAGGTCCATATCACCAATGTGTTTTCAAGAGAGGCCTTCAGGCAGAAGAACCTGTTTTCGGATATAGCCCTGGGCACCATATCCGGTTTTGGCAGCCATGGCTATGTGCTTGCTTTGGAAGGCCTGGTAAATCATATCAGGAGGAAAGAGACCAATGAATAAGCGAATACAAGAGGCACGGACATATTTGAAGGGACTGGATGCTCTCCTGTTCTATGGTCATACCAATTGTACCTACCTTAGCCATTATACGGGTTCGGATGCGATCGTGTTGATTGATCCCTCCAGGGCTCTACTCTTTGTCGATTCACGCAATACCCTCCAGGCCAGGGAGGAATGCATCGGGTTTGAGGTGCATGAGATTTCAAGGCAATTCGAGGATGTGTATCCCTTTGTTTGTTCCGGGCATATCAAGACAATAGGCGTAGAATCCGACATCATTGATTTTGATACCTTTATGGATATCCGTGACATATTCAAGGGGGTAGAATTAACCCCTCTGGGAAAGCAGCTTTCTTATCTGCGTGTTCAAAAAGATCCAGCAGAAATCAATACCCTCAAAGAGGCTGCCCTTGTCTCGGAAAAGGCGCTGGAAAAGACCCTGGAAAAGGGCATTGTGGGCAGACGCGAATGTGATGTGGCCCTGGCATTTGAATGGGAGATGCGCACTCTGGGGGCAAGCGGGCTCTCTTTTGATCTCATTGTTGCCTCCGGTCCACGCTCCGCCATGCCTCATGGTGTTGCCTCCCAAAGGGTGATATGTGAAGGCGAGCCCGTGCTTATTGATTTTGGAGATGTGGTCGGGGGTTATTGTTCTGATCAGACCGTTACCCTCTTTGCCGGGGAGCCCACAGATGAATTCACCCAGATATACGCGCATGTAAGAAAGGCCCAGTCCATGGCCATCGATGCCCTCAGGCCCGGCATAAAGGCATCAAAGGTCGATGCCATTGCAAGGGATTATCTCGCTGCACAGGGTCTTGGCCGATATTTTGGGCATGGCCTCGGGCATGGTGTGGGCATGGATGTGCATGAAAAGCCCGTGCTTTCACCAAAGTCAGACGATATTCTGGAACAGGGCATGGTCCTGACGGTTGAACCAGGTGTGTACATACCCGGGAAGTTTGGCATAAGGCTGGAGGATACACTTTGTATTACAGATAATTCTTGCATGCGTATAACAAACCTTGATAAGGATGCAATACGATCAATCATATAGAGGAGAACAAATGCAGTATTCAACGGCGCAGTTCAAAAAAGGGTTGAAGATCGAGATGTCTGGTGAACCCTTTGTTATCGTGGCATTCCAGCATGTCAAACCGGGCAAGGGCGGAGCCTTTATCCGGACAAAGATAAAGAGCCTTGTGTCCGGCAATGTCCTGGACAAGACCTTCAGGTCAGGGGAAAAGGTGGATGTGCCTGACCTGGAAGAAAAAAACATGTCCTACCTGTATAACGATGATGCAGGGTACTGGTTCATGGATTCTGAAAACTATGAACAGATGTTTCTGAGCGCCGACCAGATAGGCTCTGCCCTGGGCTATCTCAAGGAAAACGTTGAGGTGCAGATCCTTTTTCACAATAATGTGCCCATCGGGATTGAGCTGCCCATGTTTATGGAGCTGGCAGTGGCTGAAACCGACCCGGGAGTCAAGGGGAATACCGCCTCGGGCGGATCAAAGCCGGCCCGGCTGGAGACTGGCGCCATGGTTCAGGTCCCGCTCTTTATCAATGAGGGCGATATATTGAGGATCGATACCCGTACGGGTGATTATATGGAAAGGGCGGGCGGATGAATATCAAGACCCTTAAAGACCTGATCGAGTTGATAAAGGATACAGACATCGTTGATCTGGAATGGACCCCTGACCGGATACACCTTGTCCGATCCATGAATGCCGGCATTGCCGATACCGGTAGTTTGTCCGATTCGGGCAGCCGCGTTTCATCCACAAAGGGGGATAAAGACCGGCCCACAGTGAGTGTGTCCTCGCCCCTTGTGGGGATCTTTTATCGTTCATCCTCTCCGGAGACACAACCCTTTGTCCAGGTGGGAACAGATGTGACCAAGGGGCAGTGTCTCTGCGTAATAGAGGCCATGAAACTCATGAATGAGATCGAGTCGCAGGTGGACGGTACAGTGACCGCTATCCTGAAAAAAGATTCAGAGCGGGTCGGTTATGGCGATCCGCTTTTTATTATTGAAGAGGCTTGATTACCTGGCACCTTGTGCTTGACCCCCCCATGGAACCCGGGGAGAATATGCCGAAGGATGAGGCCCTCTTTGATGCGGTGCTCAATGGGGATATACCAGGCGGTCTTCGTATCTATAACTGGAAGAGTCCCGCAGTTACAATGGGTTATCATCAGAAAGGGTTTGAGTTTTTTGATCCTGACCTGGATATTCCATTGTTTTATCGCCCTACCGGCGGCGGGGCTGTCCTGCATGTGGACGATATTACCTATGCGCTTGTGTCCGGTGCCCGGGGTGTCTTTGCCTCAGGTATCATGGAATCCTACCACCTGATCGCAAAAATTTTTGAATTTGCCCTGGTCCACTGCAATGTGTCGGCGCAGATACAGGGGAAAAAGGCTGGATTTTCCAGGGTCTGCTTTGAGCGTTCCAGCCGCAGTGAACTTGTGGTCGCAGGGAAAAAAATCATGGGTGCTGCCCAGTTAAGACGACGCGAATGCCTTCTCCAGCAGGGTGTCCTTCCGCTGAGGACAGATCATGCGCTTGAAAAAAGGGTTTTTGGGTCGTGCTCGGGTCTTCAGACAATGGGTATCATGGACCTGTATCCCGGGTTTGGCATGGACCGGTTTATCCATTATCTCATACAGGGGTTCAGGGGGTTTGCCGGGATCGAGCTGCTGCCCGTTGAACCCCCTTTTTCCTTTGGGAAATAACAATAAGGAGAAGGATCAGGACAAAAATCCCTGCAAAATAAACGCTTGGTGAGACCATATTTGATACGAGTTTATTTCCCATAAAGGAATAGAGCAGGATGCAGGGGCAGATACCTACGCTGGTTGCCTTCATGAAATCTTTCCAGGACACGCCTGAACCGGCGGCGGTTGCATTGATCATGGTAAAGGGGATTATGGTTATAAGCTGAAGGCACATCACAAGGATATATCCATGCTGTTTGATGGCGTTTTTTATCTGGGAGCCCCTGCGGCTGTTTCCCCATGCATTTTCAATGGAAAGGGCCTTGACCAGCAGATATGCGATATTGGCGTTTATGATGCATCCGATATAGGAAAGGATAACCCCCTTAAGAGGTCCGAAGGCCGCTGATCCGGTTACGATAACCAGGGTAAGGGGCGAAAAAAGAGGCAGAATTGCGACCATGAGTATATAGGTCAGCCAGCCGGAGATCCCCATGTCATTAAGGGTGAGATTCAGGTTGATCCAGTCTTTCAGGGGGTAGAGGTCCACTACATGGAATATCCCCAGGGCGCTCAGGAATGCGATTACCCCCAGGATACCCAGGCTTAACCCCCTCTTGATCTCGGATGTGCTTTTTGCAAGCCCATTGTACCATCTGATCGTCAGATGAAAGGGTCTCAATGGTCGTTTCAAACGGTCTTTGAATGTCATGGCCCATGTATAATACACCGGGGATTGAATGTTAAATAGAAAATGTCAATGGCAGATACACAAATTTTTTTCGTAACCGTTCACGGAACGTTGAAATAACGTTGAAATAACGTTGAAATTGGAAATTAGAAGTTTGGCCTTTATGCTTTTGTACTGTTGACGAACGCATTCAATTGTAACCGTTCACGGAACGTGCTTTCCGCGTCACCCCCGCGAAGGCGGGGGTCCAGAAACGTGAATTATCTGGAACACTGGATTCCCGCCTTCGCGGGAATGACTGTGGTGGTGTTCCTGTTATTGTAACCGTTCACGGAACGTTGAACGTGGAAATTGGAACATTGGCCTTTATGCTTTTGTACTGTTGACGAACGCATTCAATTGTAACCGTTCACGGAACGTGCTTTCCGCGTCACCCCCGCGAAGGCGGGGGTCCAGAAACGTGAATTATCTGGAACACTGGATTCC
>JAYEKR010000247.1:0-9945 GCA_034661115.1 Thermodesulfobacteriota bacterium
TAACACGCCTGAAAGAGAAGATTGAGGTCTATCAGCGCAGGGTGGAGAGCACCCCGAAAAGGGAGCAGGAGCTTGCAGGTCTGACCAGGGATTATACAATTACCCAGCAGAACTATCAGCGGCTTCTTGACCGGTACTATGAGTCAAAGAGGGCGGAGAGCATGGAGAAGAGGCAGCAGGGTGAGCAGTTTCGTATCCTGGATTTCGCAAAGCCGCCCCAGACACCCGTGAGTCCGGACAAGACAAGGATTGCCCTTGTCTTTCTTGCCTTGGGGCTTGGTGCAGGTGCAGGTATCCTCTTTCTCTTTGAACTGGCGGACCGGAGCATAAAGGACAGCGCGAGACTCGAGGTCATCTCCGGGGGGATTCCCTGCATCAGCAGCGTGCCTCTGGCCCTGACGCAATACGACAGGAAAAGGCTTAGATGGAGGAATATTCTGCTTATTGTGCTGAACCTGGCGATTTTTTGCCTGGGCGTTTTTCTGGTGATCTATTCACGGATGGCGCATATCGTGGTGGATATCCCCTTTCCCCTGTAGAGGTGTTTTATGTATACGGAATATTTCGGACTTAAAACCAAACCCTTTAGTATCACCCCGGATCCCAGGTTTTTGTATTTGAGTTCCGTACACAAGGAGGCCCTTGCCCACCTTGTGTATGCCTTGAAAGAGCAGTCGGGCTTTGTCGTGCTTACCGGAGAGGTGGGGACTGGAAAGACAACCATAATCAACCGTTTTCTTGAAAATCTTTCCCCCAGAATGCCCAGGGTTGTGATAAAAAATCCCAATATCCGCAGTGAAAACCTCTACTTTCTTTTAGGAGAGGCGATCGGGATCCCTGAAGATCAGCGCAAAAGGGATTATCTGGGTGAATATGAGGAACGCCTCAAGCAGGTAGGAGGGGCGATTCTTATTGTTGATGAGGCCCAGGGCCTCTCCCTGGAGATGCTGGAAGAGATCCGTTTGCTTTCCAATATGGAGACCCCGAATGAAAAATTGATACATATTATGCTGATTGGTCAGCAGGAGCTCAATGAAAAGCTCAGGAGCCCGAACTTGAGGCAGCTCAAGCAGAGGATCGGGGTCAAATTCCATATCCCGCCACTTGGAAGCAACGAGACCCGTGAATATATCTACCACCGGCTCAGGGTGGCAGGATATGAACCCAGGGAAAAACCGTTGTTTACCTTATCATCTATTGGTGAGATATACCGGTATACCATGGGGTTTCCCAGGTTGATCAACATTGTATGCGATAATGCCCTGTTATCGGCATACACGGATGATTCCAGGCAGGTGAGTTCCAGGATGATAAAAAAGGTGGCATCGGATCTGGAGGGCAGCTATTCAAAGACCGCTTCCCGGGTTCAGCCACTGTCGGGTCAGCCTGATAAAACAAGAGGCAGGCCCTGGATATGGGGTTTGATTACCATCGTGATTATGGTTGCCCTTTTTTTCGGGTTCAGGGGATTCATATTGCCCGGGGTTGAACAGGGAGTGCAGCCAAAGACCCAGACCCAGGTGGAGACCGCGCCCGTAGCCGATCCCGAGCCGGAGACTACCTTTGCAACCGAAACTGAACCGGGCGTTCCCCCGGTGAATAAAGACGTAACTCCCGGTCCCGGCCGTAAAGAGAATGTGATGATCGAGGCCGATTCCCAGGCCTTTCCTGAGCCGCCTGTGCCACCTACCCTGAACAGGCCTGAAAAGCCATCGGGTATGAGGGTGCTGGTGCATAAGGGGGATACGGTTGCGGCCCTTGCGGCCGACTATTACGGCAGGGTGAATGCAAAGATTTTGGAACGAATATCACAGGTCAATCCACAGATAGGGGATCTTGATCTGATCCATGAAAACGATGAGATCTTTCTGCCGGATATCAATGCGGGTACAAGCGTGATATACAGCGTTAGCGTGGCATCATACCACTCCATGGATGAGGCCCGGGCGGTATTCAGGGACCTTGTTGGCCAGGGACTCGAGGCTGCGATATATCCATATATGGATGCAGGGCAGGAGAGGATGTACCGAATAACCATCGGGACCTTTCTCTCAAGACAGGCGGCCATCGCTTTTTCAAAGCAACTGGAAGAAAGGGGTTTTGTGTATGCAGCCCCTGTGAAGATCAGCATGGAGGAATAGTGATGGAAATAGCAAAGGCCCTTAACAAGGCAGGGACAATACATGACAATAAGACAGACGCCATCCCTCAGGATGCACAGAGTACAGGGGCACTGGATGATCATTTGTATATGTATCACATGCCGTACTCATATACTGCGGAACAGATCCGCAAGATCAGGACACATATTTTTCATCTCAAAGACCGGCCCGTCCCAAGGCTGATCATGGTGACCAGTGCACTCCCGGCTGAAGGCAAGACAGTCATTGCCTCGAATCTGGCCATCTCTATTGCCAAGGGAGAGGACCAGCATGTTTTACTTGTTGAATGTGATCTTCGTAAACCGAATCTCTATACCCTTTTTAAATATCCACCCCGCCCCGGGATCAGCGAGATTATCCAGGGCAATGCCCGCATAGAGGACTGCCTTGTAAAGACGCCGATTGACAGGTTGACCATCCTTCCAGCGGCAAGGCAGGCACCCGCCAATCCGTCCGAGATTTTGGAGACAAAGAAGATGGGTTCCATAATCCAGGAGATCTCCAGTCGGTACGCGGATAGATTTGTAATCATCGACACACCTCCGATCCAGGCCACGGTCGACCCCAGGATCATTGCCAGCCAGGTGGACGGTATTATCCTTGTCGCCAGACAGCGATATACAAATGAGGCGGATTTTAAGGCATCCCTGGGATTACTGCCAAGAGAAAAGATTATAGGCACGGTGCTCAATGCAGTGGAAGAGCTGCCGTCAAAGCGGTACCGATACAAAAAATACGGCTATCATCGCTACACCTCGGCATGACAGGATTGTTGTCAGGGCAAAATCCGGGGTCAATTTTTTATTCTTGAATTTCAAGTTGCAATCCGTGAACGTTTAAAACAGGTTCAGGGCCACGGACCGGGTAGTCTGTGGCCCTGAATATCGTTATGCCTGGGTGGTGATCGATGCGTCTTCAGGTGTATGCATCTTTCTCAATAATTTTTTATCGATCTTGCCCACACTTGTTTTGGGGATATCGTCTACAATGATATACTGATCAGGGACCCCGTATTTTGGGATACTGCCCTGGGAGGCGCATTCCTTCATGTATGCCTTTAAGACCTCTGCATTGATGCCATTGTTTTTGTATTCGGGTTTTAGTGTAAGGATGACAATGGGCCTCTCTCCCCATTTATTGTCAGGCATGCCGATGGCGGCGGATTCCTGTACCGCATCATGCATGCTCATCAGGTTTTCGATATCCAGCGAGGATATCCATTCTCCACCGGTCTTGATCACATCCTTGATCCGGTCGGTGATCTGGATGTACCCTTCTTCGTCGATATAGCCCACATCCCCTGTGTGCAGCCATCCATTGTCCCAAAGCTCCTTTGATTTGTCTGTATCCTTGAAATAGCCCTGTGTAAGCCACGGGGAACGCAGGATGATTTCACCCGCGGATAGCCCACCTGCAGGCAGTTCTTTTCCCGTGGAGTCTATGATTTTCACCGTAGTGAGCGGAACGGGGAGTCCAGTTTTTATCACAATATCGCTTTGTTTCTCTGAATCCCATTCATGCATATATGGTTTAAGCGTACCCAGGCTTATCAACGGGCACGTTTCTGACATACCATAGCCGGACATGACCTTGATTCCCAGGTCCAGTGCTGCCTTGGCAAGGCCCTTTGACAGCTTGGCCCCGCCGATTACAACCTTCCATGACGAGAGATCCACCCTCTTTGCTATGGGGCTGCCCACTAGCATCTGGAGGATGGTCGGCACGCAGTGTGAAAAGGTGACCTCTTCCTCTATGATGAGTTTTAGGAGCATCTCCGGCTCGTATTTGCCCGGATAGACCTGTTTGATCCCAAGCATGGTGGTGAGATATGGTATGCCCCAGGCATGGACATGGAACATGGGAGTGACGGGCATGTAGGTATCCCTTACGGTCAAGCTGGCAAGAGGGTCAAAGCTTGCCAGCGAGGTGGCAAGCCCCAGGGTGTGGAGTACGAGCTGCCGGTGGGAAAAATATACACCCTTTGGCAGACCAGTGGTACCTGTGGTGTAAAATATCGTGGCAATGGTGTCTTCATCGAGTTCGGGGAAATTGTATTGAGCCGGTGCCGCCTTCAGCATGTCTTCGTATTCGGCGTCAATGGAAAGCGTGTTTTCTGGTATCTTGTCATCATCACTGAGGACCACGATCTTTTTTATTGTGGTCAGCCGATCTTTGATTGCCTCCAGAAGCGGGAGAAAATCCGTATGGATCAACACCACATCTGCCTCGGCATGGTTCAGGGTATATTCGATCTGTTCCGGAGACAGCCTCCAGTTTATTGTTTGCAGCACGGCCCCCATCATGGGGATGGCGAAATAGCATTCCAGATAACGGTGTGAATCATAGTCAAACACACTTATTGTGTCTCCCTTTTTTACCCCCAGATGATCGAGTGCCCCTGCAAGCCGGTCTATACGTTCGAGCATGTCCCGGTAGGTGATACGCACCTTGTCCCTGTAGACGATTTTTTGCTCAGGTGCAAAAAACCTTGTGCTCGAAAGCAGTTCTTTGATGGTTAATTGATACCTGAAACCATGGTTCCTGAGATTGGTCACGTTGATCATACTGTCCCCCTTTGTATATATTTTTGTTAATTAAAAGATATATAAAAGGCAATGCATCATCAATCGGGATTGAACCTTTTTTTGGGTGCATCAAAGGAGGAAGGATGTATAGGTCATAGACCTATGGAGATCGTTAACGGCTGCTGATCTCTATGCTTCAGGATTATGTTCGAGCCAGTTGATCGCGTAACGCATGAGCTCAGAGGCATCTTTTATGTGCAGTTTTTCCTTTATATTCTCCCTGTGTGTGCCTATGGTCTTTACGCTCAGGTGCAGCCTGTCGGCAATAATGCCTATCTTGATGCCGTGTCCGATCATCTGAAAGATTTCAAGTTCGCGGTCCGTGAGCGTCTGTACAGGAGAATTCAGTATCCCGGTTGTACCATCAATGACCCTGGCAAAGAAGGCGTCGGTGATCTCAGGGCTTGCATAAAATCCGCCGTCCAGGATATGGCGGATGGCCGTTATGATATTTTCAGGGGTCTCCTGTTTCATGATATATCCCTTTGCGCCTGCGCGCAAAGAACGTTCGGCATACAGGGATTCCTCGTGCATGGAGATTACGAGCATGGGTAGCCTCTTATGACGGAGATGGATCTCCTTTATGAGCTCGATACCGCTTGTCTTTTTAAGTGTGATATCGATGATCGCCATATCCGGTCCCAGTTTTTCTACCGCCCTGATACCCCCGTGGAGGTCCTCTGCCTCTCCGCAGACCTCCATGTCCTGCACCTGATTGATAAGTTGGGACAGCCCGTGCCGGAATATGGGGTGATCATCGACGATCAGAATTTTTTTTATTGCATGGGTTTTTTTGTCATCCATGGGCATTCTCAGGGGTCCTGCCTTGAGTTAAACAGGCATGTGACAATGGTGCCGCCTGTGTGACCTGGATCTATTTTCAGTGATGCGCCGATCATGCGTGATCGATATTGCATGATGCGCAACCCCATTCCTGAAAACCCCCTTTTGCTGGGGATTCCGATGCCGTTATCCGTTATCTTTAATGTGACGTGCGTATTGTCCTTCAGGAGGTCTATCTTTATTATGGTGGCTTTTCCATGTGTTATAGCATTATGTATGGATTCCTGTGCAATGTGGTAGAGGTGCATGGCCAGGGCATTGTCATGTATGGGTACGGGATGAGGACAGTTGAAGGTGCAGGAGATCCTAAATATGTCCCCTGTTGAAGAGGACATCTCCTTCAGTGCCGATTCAAGCCCTTGCGAGACCAGGTGTACCGGGCATAATCCCCTGGAGAGTTGCCTGGTCTTGGTGATCGCCTCCTTTACCAGCGCGTGAATCTTGTCCGCATCCATCGTCTCTTTTGCTGCTTTGGCCTTGAGTGTGTTTTTTAAGACCGTTATCATCATGTCGATGCCGATCAGGTGCTGTCCCAAGTCATCATGCAGATCATACCCGATCTTTCTGCGTTCTCTTTCGGAAATTCCCAGGATCTCTTTTTCCATTGTTTTCCGCTCCGTGATATCAGTGATTATGCCGAATCCGCCGATGAAGTTGGCATGGTCGTCGTAGATCGCCCGGGGAGAGACAATGGTATCTATTTGCTGACCGTTTTTATGCTTCCATGTGAGTTCGTATGTCTCCTGGTCGTCCTTGTAACGGTTTGACACCCGGTACTCCCATGAAGGTTGGTCCCTCGATACAATAAATTTTGCGCCATATTTTCCGAGTATCTCCCTGGGTGGGTATCCGAGCAAGGAACATAACTTTTTATTAACATAGGTAAATTTTCCAAATGTGTCTAGTACGCCCAGTCCGTCGTTCATGGTTTCTACAAGAAGACGGAAGCGTTTTTCGCTTTGTTTCAATGCCTTTTCCGCAGATATTCTTTTTGTGATGTCGAGCATGGAGGCAATGCTTTTTTTTGTGCCCGGTATCATGGCAATGGTCATAAACATGTTTCTTTTGTGTCCCTGCCTGTTTTGTATGCGGAATTCGTAATTTCTTGGTGCTACAGAGGAAGGGATCCTCCTCTTTTTGTGATAACCAAACAGACGGTTAATATCCTCCATAACCACAAATTCTTTCCATGACCTTCCCAGGATCTGTTCTCTTTCAAAACCAGTGAAATTGCCAAATTCCACATTTGACATGGATATGGTGGTGTCTTCCTCAATGATGATCGTGGCAGTGCCCGTGTTTTCAAAAAAGGTCTGATACATGTCTTCCGACTGTCTCAGCGCCTTTTCCGTCTCCTGGCATTTGGTCTTGCTTGATTCCAGGTCGTGCATTTTGGCCCTTACCTCGACCAGTTCCTCCATGAGCTGTTTTTTTGTCTTGAGTTCGTCTTTCATGTGGGCTTTTGCCATGTGGCGGACATCAAAAATAGCCACTGCCGTCAAAACAATGGGTACACATCTTTGCTTTTGGCATGCCGATGGCATCTACAAGGTCTTCCAGTGTCTGAAATTTCAGTGAGGTCAGGCCGAGACGTTTTCGGATATTCTCCACCATGGCCTTGTTTTTTTTTGTTCCTGCTTGTGCATATTCTTCAAGGAATACATCCCCCCTGCCCTCTATCTCCTGGATGGCCTTTCTGGTTGCCAGGTTCAGAGATGACCTGGATGGGGAAAAATTCAGGAATTTGCACGGATAAATCAGGGGCGGGCAGGCGATTCTCATGTGGATTTCTTTGGCACCATATTCAAACAGGATATTTACATTGTCCTTGAGCTGGGTGCCGCGGACAATGGAATCATCACAGAAAACGATCTTTTTGCCCCGGATCAGGTCCTTGTTCGGTATGAGTTTCATCTTTGCCACCAGGTCTCTCCTGGACTGGGTCTGCGGCATGAAACTCCTTGGCCAGGTAGGGGTGTATTTGACATAGGGCCGCATATAGGGGATATGCCTCTCGTTTGCATAGCCTACTGCATGTCCAATCCCGGAATCCGGTATTCCGGATACAATGTCCGCATCCACGTCATCATTTTTGGCAAGGGCCTTTCCGCATTGGTAGCGGACTGTTTCCACATTGATATCCTCATAGTTTGATGGCGGGTAGCCATAGTAGACCCAGAGGAAGGAACATATCTGCAGTTTATCCCCGGGCTTTTTGATTTGTTCATAGCCGTCCGGGCCAAGAGAGACGATTTCTCCCGGGCCAATATAATAATCGATCTCATAACCGAGGTTGGAAAGAGCGCTTGATTCCGAGGATGCAACAAGGGCGCCTGCCTTTTTCCCGATAACTATCGGCGTCCTTCCCAGAGAGTCCCTGGCAGCAATGATGCCTTTTTTTGTCAGGATCAGCAGGGAACAGGACCCCTGGATGGAGTTATATGCATGTGTAATCCCGTCTACAAAGGAGGATTTTTCGCAGATAAGCATGGCAACAAGCTCTGTGGGGTTGATAGTAGAGCCCGATGTCTCAGAGAAATGTCTTTTTTTTGAAAATGCCTTTTGTTCCAGTTCATCAAGGTTATTGATCTTTCCAACACTGACAATTCCGAAGGGCCCCAGGTGTGAGTTGATGATCATGGGTTGAGCCTCGTTATCGCTTATGACCCCTATGCCCTTTTCGCCATAAAAATCTGCCAGTTCCGGTTCGAATTTTGACCGAAAATAGGCATTTTCCAGGTTATGGATAGAACGTTTAAACCCGTCTTTGCTGACAACCGCGATTCCTCCGCGTTTTGTCCCCAGATGAGAATGATAGTCTGTACCGTAAAAAAGGTCTTCCACACAGTCTTGGTTGGAGACTACTCCAAAAAATCCGCCCATATTAAGCACCTCGCCAGGTTAATATTTTTTAAAGGAATATATTTTTTTAAACACACGCTGTCTTAAGATATTATAGGGACATGGTTAAATAATTTTTTATTACATAGTATTTATGATGCATCCTTGTCCACCACAAATAATGAATCCGATTGAGTCCTTACCACCATACCACGCATCTCATCAAAAACATTGGTTTTCTTTGACACTGCGTTTATCCTGCCATATTGTATCTTCTCGTGCAGCACAAGGCACCTGCTGTGTTTAATTATGAAATCAGGCGAATAATGCCTTGTATATAATGTTATTGCCCCCATATGTCCCTTCACCCGTAGTGGACGGAGTCTGTCCGGAATAAGGTTGCAATGACGGCTATTTCATCTGATCCAGAGGGCTGCGAACAGACCGAGGCCCTCTATTGAGCACATGGGTATAGATCATGGTTGTGCTCACATCCTTATGGCCCAGCAATTCCTGAATCGTTCGGATGTCATAACCGTTTTCCAACAGGTGCGTTGCAAAGCTGTGGCGAAAGGTGTGAGGGGTTACAGGTTTATTTATGCCGGCAAGTTGCCCTGCTTTTTTCACCGCTTTTTGCAGGCTGCTTTCATCTATGTGGTGACGTCTTGTCTGGCCGGATCTGGGGTCAACAGACAGCTTGGTGGCGGGGAAAACATATTGCCAGGCCCACTCACGTGAAGCGTTTGGGGATTTTCTCTCCAATGCATAGGGTAGATAGACCTTGCCGTATCCTTGGGTAAGATCCTTGTCATGGAGGGCCTTGACATAGTTCAAGTGTGCCGGTAGCTGGGTTTTTACATCATCTGGGAGTACGGTTACACGATCCTTCATGTCCTTACCGTCACGGACAACAATCTGGTGCATCTCAAAATCACAATCTTTTATGCGCAACCGAACGCAGTCCATCAAGCGCAGTCCGCTGCCGTAAAGCAATTTGGCCATTAATTGATGCGTTCCTGTCAGCAGGTTGATGACCTTCATTGTTTCTGTGGGAGTCAGCACCACAGGTAAATGCATGGGGTTTTTCGCGCGCTGGGCATTTATCCCATCGCCCAGATCGATGTCGAGAACATCGCGATACAAGAACAAGATGGCATTAAACGCCTGGTTCTGGGTTGAAGAGGCGACCTTTAGATCCACGGCCAGGTGGGTGAGAAATGCCTCTATTTCATCCTTCCCCATTTCCCGCGGATGCCGCATATGATGATAGAGGACATACCGTTTTATCCATGATACATAGGTCTGTTCGGTCCGTATGGAATAATGTCTTCGACGGATAACATTTTGAACCTCATCAAGAAGTTTTGTCTTCAATAGAGGCTCCCTATCTTTCGCCTTTACAACCTTCCATCATTATTGTATTATATGGACCGTTACTTAAAATACAATATATATTGGAAAAAAAAGAAAGGTCCGTATAATAATTGTTATACATCAAATGGTAATTGATGAGT
>JAYEKR010000248.1:0-8716 GCA_034661115.1 Thermodesulfobacteriota bacterium
ACGGATTTCTTTGACCTCACAAACGAACTGGACAAAGAAATCGAGGATCTTGCTATCGATGAAAGCATGGAAAACCTTGAGGACAATACCGGGGTTGATTCGGTATTTAAAGCCATTGAGGAATCCAGAGCACAGGAGGAATCAACAGACCCTTTGTTCCTCTACAATATGGGCCTTGCCTATCGCGAAACAGGACTCATGGAAGAGGCGATTGAATCCTTTGAAAAGGTGATCTCCACCGGCGAAAAACTCTTTGATGCCTATATTATGCTGGGAATCAGCTTCAGAGAAAATGGACTTTTTGATCAATCTCTTAAATCCTTAAACAAAGGCGCAGCCCTTGAAGATGTCTCGGGCAACACAAAGGTGGGCATATTATACGAGATGGGCCAAACCTATAAAGCCATGGGAGATACGCAGCAAGCCCTAAATATTTTTAAGGAAATTCAAAAAGAACACAAGGACTTCAAAGACGTGGAGATTGAAATCGTGAGACTGGCGGGTGGAGGTTGATATGGCGGTAATCAATTATGCTAAAAAGGAAATATCTGCAAAGATCGTATATTACGGTCCATCCCTGTGTGGAAAGACAACCAATATTCAATCCATATATGCAAGCGTAAAACCTGAACAAAAGGGCAAGCTTGTTTCCCTTGCAACAGAAGCGGACCGTACCCTGTTTTTTGATTTTTTGCCCATTGAGGTAGCCAATATCCGTGGATTCAAGACGCGACTGCATTTTTATACGGTCCCAGGTCAGGTCTATTATAATTCTACCAGAAGGGCCGTGCTGACCGGTGTTGACGGACTGGTCTTTGTTGCTGACTCCCAGAGAGACAAGATGGAAGAAAACGTGGAAAGCCTTTCAAACCTGGAGGAAAATCTCAACTATTACGGCAAATCTCTCAAGACCTTACCATTGGTTATACAGTACAACAAAAGGGATCTTCCAAATGCCATGATGATTTCCGAGATGGACCAGATCATCAACCAAAATGGCTATCCAACCTATGAATCCGTTGCCACCACAGGGGAAGGGGTTTTGCCCACGCTCACCCGGATCACCAAGATGGTCATCCAGCATATTGAGGCAGGGACAAGCGGCAAGACGACAAGAAAGGCACCCCCTGCAGACATGTACCGGACAGAGGAAAAGGCAGCTGCCCCGGACAAGCAACACATCGAGCCGGCCCCCAGGGATATACCGGAGCCCATTGCCCCTGAAACAGTGACTGCTCCATCAGAACCGGCCCCTGCCAAAAAACCCTCAGGAGGACGGATCCAGATCATTGGCACACAAAATGCAGAAATAATAGCGACAAACGTGATCAACATACCTGTACGACTAAAGATTCAGGGGGACGAACGTATCTACAAGATGGACTTCGCCATAAAACTAGACAGCATTATACCGGAGGATTAGTGGTGTGCGGGAAGATACAGCCCTTGCAGAAATACTGCCTCAATTTTCCCTGAATCATTTATTTACGTACTGGCCCATTACCTCCACTGTGCTGGGCAATGTGTGGTTTTTTGTAATCCTGATCACAATCCTGACCCTGTTTATCCTCTGTGCCATCCTTATGATCAAATATGTCCCGTTCATCCTCAAAGACATAAAGAATCTTTCAAACCAGGGCATCCCTTCCTTTGGTCTCAAACTCTGGATTGCCCTTATCATTGTACTGCCGGCCTTTTTTAATGCAGGTCCCCTCTGGTTTGCCCTCTGGTGGATTATTATCCTGTGGGGCTATGTGAACAAAGCTGAAAAAAAGATTGCCTGGATCATCATCTTTACAATCATGATGTCCAGCTGGATCGCCCATATCGGCGCCGGTTTTGTTACCTATGCCCAAACCGGGATGAACCGGGAAATCTTTTTTGTGGAACATGGTATTGAGACACCCCGTGACACGATTTGTCTGGCCTCCTGGATCAAAGACCATCCAGCGGATGCAGAACCCATGAATGCCCTTGCAAAGACGAAAGGGGACAAATTCAGGGCATCCGCTGAACTCATCCACAAGGCGCTTGACCTTAATCCGGACAACCCCAGATACTACAACAACCTTGGTATTACGCTCATTCACATGGGGAAAGACACAAAGGCCATACAATCGTTTAAAAACAGCGCCACCCTTGATCCAAACGACATGGTCTATCATTACAATTTGAGCCGGCTCTACCAGTCCATGTACAACTTCAGCGAGGCCCAAAATGCGATTGCCCGTGCCGGCAGCATAGACCCGAAACGTGTCTCCTTGTATCTGGACCAGGAGGAGCATCGCAAAAATCGATATATACATGCAAAGGTCCCTGTCCCGGTATATCTGGCCAGACAGATGCATCAATCCAGTGAACTTCAGGAGGTCTCCGGCGAATTATGGGCCATTGCCCTGGGCGTCACAAAAAAATCGCATGCCATGCCGCTTGCCGCTTGCGTGGCCCTTATCCTTTTTCTGTTGGATTACATGCCAAAAGAAAAATTTACCAAACAATGCTCGCGGTGCGGAAACCTTTTCTATGCAGGGACCACCTCCACAACCGGCCTTCCCCTGTGCCTGCAATGTCATTGGATCAATACAAAATCAAAGGATCACATGAACCCTGTAATCAATGCCAAAATAGAGGAGATCAAACAATTCCGGTCAAATATCAGCTCATATACCGCCCGGCTGGATCTCGTCCTTCCTGGAATGGGCTGTATCATAGGAAACAAGACATCCAGGGGCGTGTTCAGGGTCCTGATCCTCAGCATGGGGATCATCATGGTCATTACAGGGGGATGTATACTGTCCTCCTTTATTCAAACCGGGTTGCATCCCTGCATATATATTCGTATCACCGGAGTCGTCATCCTGGCAGTCCTCTACCTGAGGGCATGGAAATCACCCCCCATACATTATGATTACAGGACATAGATCATGGCATTGCTTGGAACATTAAAGGGCTTCGGGGTTACTGAGATCTTCCAGCTCATCTCCCAACAGATGAAAACAGGTTCCCTGTTCCTCTCTTCGTCCAGCGCCAAGGTAAGCATTGCCTTCAACGACGGGATCATTAAAGGGATCGTCTCTGACCAGTGGGAAACAGACCCCAGGGCAGAGCTTCTTGTCAAGGGAGGTTATATCCGTGAACAGGAGTTCAAGGTGGCCGGAGAAAACATCAAGAAAAATGCACCTCCCTGGCATGAAGTCCTCATCTCCCAGGGACGTCTTCAACAGGTCATCCTTGACAAAGCCGGGGACGTTATCATCAAGGGAATCCTCATCGATGTGTTTCAGTGGGGGGACGGCACATACCGCTTTGATGACTGGGCCACGGACACGGACGGGATGCTGGCCTGCCACATACCGACAGAAAGCATTATCCTCAATACCCTGCGCATCATCGATGAATGGCCTGTAATAAAACCAAAGATTCCGCCGACCGATTACTCTCCTGTAACCATCATGCCCCTTACCCAGCAGCTCGTAAAGGACAATGACCTTGATGAATGCGCAATGCGCGTCTTTGATCTCATTGACGGGACAAAGACCATTGAAACCATTGTCCGGCAGTCGCTTGAGGCCCCGGTTGATGTGCTTTCCTCCTTTGTCAAACTGATAGATGCAAACCTTGTCGAGGTCTTTCCACAACCCGTAAAAGAAAGGCATGACCTTTCTTCTGCACGCAATATTATTTTTGGATACATAAAGAGGGTCTCGGTATTTGTTCTTCTCGGACTCGTGGTCGCAGGGCTTTTCATGGCAGGCTCTCCGACAATCAGGGAATATTCCATATCAAGGCCGGCAATAAAAAACTGTCTTGACAATCAAAGAACCATCGCTGAAGGCCTTGCTAAGAGGGGGATAACGCTTTCAGGTCCAGATAAAGATATGTATGACCCCTGAACTGTCTCCTTACCGGGGTAAAGGCCACATCTACAATCTTGGGCAAATCCGTCATCAAGGGTGGCATGGCGAAGGGCTGCGAATGGAAAAACCGTCCGGAATGTTTGAGTATCAGTTTCAACTTTTTATCTGTGACCTTCTTTTTACCAGCGATCTCCATACCGGACATCATAAAGACAGGTGCTGGATTCCCCTGTCCAAAGGGGGCCAGTCTTTCAAGATCGTCCATAAACCCGGGCGTCAGGTCCCCGGGTGAAATCTTCAGGTCCACCTCCATACACTGGGGTTCCACGGGTTTCATCCCGGATACAACTGCGTCTATCCCCTGGGCAAAGGCCTGAATATTCCGAGAGTCAATGCTCAGACCAATGGCCATTTTGTGCCCCCCGAATCCCTCGAGATGACCGGATGCCGCTGAAACAACCCCATGCAGATCAATACCCCTTACAGACCTTCCGGATCCCCTGCCTCGCCCGTTTTTCATGGATATAACGATGGCAGGCATGCCATAATGTTCCGTGAGCCTGGATGCCACAATACCGATAACCCCCTGGGGCCAGTCTTCGCCTGAGACCACGATCACCCCCCTGGCGTCAGGCATATCCCCGACCTTTTTGATGGCCTCTTTTGTCACCCTGCTTCCAATCATCTGCCTTTTGCGGTTCAGGTTCTGCAGCTCTGCAGCCGCCCTCATGGCCTCGGACTTGTCCCGGGTAACCAGCAGGTCAAAGGCCTTTGATGCGCTGGATATACGTCCAGCCGCATTAATCCTGGGACCAAGGGCAAAGGCAATATCCCTGGCATAGATCTGATCTTTGATACCAGAGACCTTTGCCAATGCAGATATCCCTACCCCGGATGGGGCATTCAGGACATTCAGTCCCTCCTTTACCAGTATCCGGTTTATACCGGAGAGACTGACCACATCCGCCACCGTGGCAAGTGCCACAAGATCCAGATCCTGTCTGAGATTGGGAAGATCCGGCCTCCCCCTTTCCCTTAAAAGCGCCCTTAATGCCACAATAAGGTGAAAGATGACACCAGCCCCGCATAGATCCTCATCGGCAAAGGCACACCCACCCTGTTTTGGATTTATCAATGCCAGGCACGGGGGGAGTATTTCCCCTGGCTCATGGTGATCCGTTACAATGACATCCATACCCATCGAGGCAGCAAGAGACACCTCGTCAACCGCAGTGGTCCCGCAATCGGCAGTAATCAAAAGCGTGACACCCTTTTCATAAAGCACCTCGATCCCCCTGGCATTCAGGCCATACCCGTCGATATTGCGGTCAGGGATAAAGACAACCGGGGCTGATGCTCCTATATGGACCAAAAATCGGTGCAAAAGCGCGGCACTGCACACCCCATCCACATCATAGTCTGAAAACACACCGATAACCTCTTGTGCTTCAATGGCCCTGGCTATGCGTTCACACGCCGCAGGAACCCCTTTCATCATGGCGGGGTCCCGGAGTGCACCAAGGCCGGGAAAGAGAAACCGCGTGATATCATCCGGGTTATCCATGCCCCTGAGATACAGCAGAGACTTCAATACCGGGCTGTATTCCAGGTCGGGCAGGAATGCCCGATCCACGGATCCTTTAATCCTCCATTGCGAAGATGGAATTACCATGGAAACCTTCTAAAACAGGCCACCTGTCAAGTCAAGGCCCGGGCCTTCGGCTTGTTGCCAAGGATTATATGCGGTCCGTACAGCGTAATATTGCCGCCCTGGTTGACGGCATGTCTTTGGGGCTGACCTCCATGGTAACGGTGGAATCATATCCTCTTTGCCTTAAGCTGGAAAGTATGCCCGGATAGTGTCCTTGCCCCAATATCCATATCCACCCCGAGAATCCAGGATTGTTTTATGCACACCTATGGCCCTGTTCATGCAGAACCAGACATTGGTTCTGCATTTGCAAGGGACCGGTTGATAACGGCCTTGTTATAGGCAGAGAAGATATCCCTTCTTGAAAGGATACCAACAATCTTTTTCGGGTTTGTATCATCCACCACAGGGAGTTGTTCTATGTTTTTTACCCCTATCTTTTTAAGGGCATCATCGAGATTTTCATTGGGGGTGACGGTAATCACCCTGGAGGGGGAAAGTTCCTTGGCCACCACCAGATCTCCCAGACCCTCTTCCAGAAAGATCTCCTTGAAATCCTGGAAGGTCACAATCCCGGAAAGAAGGCCGTCATTATCCACCAGGGGAAAACTCGAATAGGGGCTTGAAAGGGTATAGTTTACAAGTTCCTTCAAGGTCATGCCTGCAGGTATGGTCACAACATCCGTGGTCATTGCGTCCCTTACCAGCAGGGATTTCATGATACTGACCTCTTTTCCAAACCGGATAGATATCCCCCGTCTGACGAGTTTAAGGGTATAGATGGATTCTCCCTTGATCAGCTTTGCCACCAGCGCCGCCATGATACAGGCAAGCATAAGGGGAATGATAATCTTGTAATCACCTGTCATCTCAAAAAGCATCAATATGGCGGTGAGCGGGCCGTGCGTGGTGGCACTTACCAGCGCGCCCATACCCACAAGGCTGTAGGCACCGGATGTAGCGGTTATGGAGGGAAACCCGAGATGCAGCAGGCATCCATAGGCACCGCCCAGCATGGCGCCTATGAACAATGACGGGGCAAAGATGCCTCCGGACCCACCCGACCCAATGGTAAGGGAGGTAGAAAGGATCTTCAATAAAGCCAGTCCGGCAAGCATGTACCAGGACAACTTTTCCAGAAGGGCAAGAGAGATACTGTCATAACCCACGCCAAAGACATGGGGAAAAAATATGCCGATTATGCCCAGAACCGCCCCGCCAAGGGCCGCCTTTGTATACGCAGGTATCTTGATGGAGTCAAATATATCCTCGGTCCGGTACAGGGTAAGGCTAAAGACAACCCCCACAGCCCCGGCCAGCGCACCAAGGACAAGATATCCCGGTATCTCCAGGGCACTGGTCATGGTATATTGGGGGACAATAAAGGCAGGAGATGCACCCAGATAAAACCTGGACACAACGGTTGCCATGACCGAGGAGATCACAATGGGAGAAAAGGCGGCAACACCAAAATCCCCTAAGATCACCTCAAGAGCGAACATGGCCCCGGCAATCGGGGCATTAAAGGTGGCGGCAATACCGGCTGCTGCCCCGCATCCAACAAGGGTCCTCATCCGGTCGGCGGACACATGGAGTATTTGACCAAAGGCAGACCCTATTGCAGAACCTATCTGGACAATGGGGCCCTCCCGCCCCACAGACCCACCCGACCCAATGGTAATTGCAGAGACAATCGACTTGACCGCAACCACCCGTTTTCTTATTATGCCGCCCTTAAGTGCCACGGCCTCCATGACCTCAGGCACCCCATGGCCCTTTGCCTCACGGGCAAAGAAATAGATAATTGGACCTGTCAGGGCACCGCCTATAACCGGCGGTATAATCTTCATATACCATGGCAGACAAAGCAACCGATCCAGAAAACCCCCTGTATATCCGCCGTAAAAACACATATGAAAGAAATCAATGAGCAGCCTGAAACCAACCGCGCCATAACCGCCCAGGACACCGACAACCGCTGCCAGAAAAACCATAATAAGGTTTTCGTTTGACCTGATTCTCTCCATCAGGCCTGCACTAGAAAGACTATCCATTTGAAAAATATTACTCCTTGTATGCTTCCCTTACCAAGAATCCCCGGGGAATACCAGTCATTCTCGTAGCCGTTCACGGCTTGAAATTGGAAATTAGAAATTAGAAATTAGAAATTAGAAATTGGGGAGACAGGAAAAAGTTTTATCTATAGTAGCCGTTTACTTGAAGAAACCAAATCATGGTTGCGAAAACTCATCAAAAGAAAATCTTTATCTGAGTCAAGAGCAATAGAATACAAAGCAATAGTTGAAAAACTCGGGCCAAAATTGAATGCGTTCGTCAACAGTACAAAAGCATAAAGGCCAAACTTCCAATTTCCACGTTCAACGTTCCGTGAACGGTTACTCATTCTCTTTGTCCGCCACCTGCAACAGATGGCAAACCCTCACTCATCACTGACATCCATCCCTTATGGGTACACATCAGCTTTGCTTGACACAATCGATACAGGAGACATTGACATACACGGGCATTATAACGTAGTTTTAGATATAGATCCGATGTCTTTCCGGATAAAAGGCGTTCATGCAAAAATCACGGAAAATTATCCATATCGATATGGATGCATTCTATGCATCGGTTGAACAGAGGGACAACCCCGGGTTCAGGGGTCGGCCCGTGATAGTAGGCGGCGATCCGCATAAAAGAGGTGTAGTCGCTGCGTGTTCGTATGAGGCGAGAAGGTCGGGAATCCATTCGGCAATGTCCAGTGCAAAGGCCGTCAGACTATGCCCTGGGGCAATATTTATCCCACCGAGGTTCGATGTATACCGGAAAGTATCTTCAGAGATCATGGCGATTTTTCATGAATATACAGATTTGGTGGAGCCCTTGTCCCTGGATGAGGCCTTTCTTGATGTCACGCAGAACAAAAAGGACATGGTATCCGCCACATATATCGCCGCCCGGATCCGTAAAGAGATCTATGGGCAAACCCGTCTTCGTGCATCCGCCGGTGTATCTTATAATAAATTTCTTGCAAAATTGGCCTCTGATTTTCACAAACCAGATGGATTGACAGTAGTGACGCCGCAACAGGCCCGGGATTTTATAGACAACCTGCCCATAAGGAAATTCTCCGGGGTGGGCAGGGTTACGGAAAAAAGGATGCATGCAATGGGAATCCGGACCGGTGCCGACCTCGGGGCCTTAT
>JAYEKR010000248.1:8726-9612 GCA_034661115.1 Thermodesulfobacteriota bacterium
AAGGCTGGCAGATATTTTTATGATATTGCGAATGGAACAGACCTCAGAGAGGTAAACCCTGACCGAACCCGCAAATCCATCGGCAAGGAGATAACCCTCAACAAAGACATCGATGACAGGACCCGAATGGTGGAAATCCTGGGAGAAATCGCCGCATGCCTTGAAGATGCGATGAAAAAACACAAGATCAAGGGTCGCACAATCACCCTTAAACTCAAATACCTTGATTTCCAGAGCATCACAAGGGGTGTAACGCTTAATAAGCCTGTGGATAATGCACGCATTATCCACAAACACATCACCTTCCTGCTCGCAGATACCAACGCAGGCATAAAAAAGGTCCGCCTGCTGGGCATAACTATATCCAACCTTGCCACAAAAAACCCTGCCCCCGGATTGACCCAGCTGATCCTGCCGATTTTTCAATAAACCCGCATGAGCTGCGCTCACAACCAAGGACGGGGAAAAAAGGCCTCACCGCTGATCAGCAGAGGACGCGGAGTTAGAATCCTATATAATATCACAAGTATAACCGTCACCCGTGCGAAGGATAAAGGTGAACGTTCACAAAAAATATCTCCATTGCAAAAAACACCACGGCCACAAGGATCAGGGCGAAGACATGAACAGGTTGATAAATCCCTGGTTGTCCGGGGTTTGATCTGTCTGTGTGACCCATTCTTCCAGCCCGTCGATATCTATGGGCATGAGACTGAAACCCAGGTGATCGATTATAAAACTTGGCATGTTCAGCAGCCTCAATGTCTCGAGAAGGGCATGACCGGACTCCCCTGCCTGTCTCAACCCATAGGGCCAGAATTCCACGATCATTTTCAGGCGGTCGCGATTATCGAGGCAGACAGCTGACAGAGCCCGCAGGATAGAG
>JAYEKR010000249.1:0-9531 GCA_034661115.1 Thermodesulfobacteriota bacterium
CATCCTCTATGATCACATCCACGGACAATGCGGATGCAATCGTGTCAAAGGCACCACCATCTGAGCCGCTATTTCCTGCATTTTCAATGAGATAGGTCAGGTCAATCCCGGCCTTTCCCATGTACGCGCTTGCAAGGACCCTTGCCACCACAGGATCAGGGGCGTTCGGATTATAACCGGGCGCAAGAATACTGATGGCCTCATCATAGTTGCCGTCATCCAGGGCCATCTGCGCCTCTTCAAGGTTTGCCTCACGGCTTGAATCATCACCCAGGGATTCAAGCATATTAGAGTCACATCCTATCAGGATCATCAAGAAAACAACAAAAACCGGTATCAATCTTTTCATATTTCCCCCTGTTTATGGATCTGCCCAAACATCTGGTGTTATAGCCACTATCGGCAAAAAACGTTAAACAATAAAACGTTTAATCTATCTGAATTTCTTAAACAACAACCTTGATGAACTCGCACCCCCAAAAAAAACCGTCATGCCGGACTTGATCCAGCATCCAGACAAAACCGTCATGCCGGACTTGATCCGGCATCCAGAACTTGTTGAATTTTCGTAGCCGTTCACGGCTTGAAATTGGAAATTGGAAATTAGAAATTGGGGAGAAATGAAACGAGTTTACGAGCTGGATGTGTAGCCGTTCACGGCTTGAAATTGGAAATGCGTTCGTCAACAGTACAAAGGCATAAAGGCCAACGTTCCAATTTCCAATTTCAATGTTCCGTGAACGGTTACCTTTTTCCTTTGTCTTGCCAGACAATTTTTCTTTGTCTTGCCAGACAATATATTTCATTATATCATGTTCTCAAAATAAAAAAGGGGCCAATCATGAAAAAATTTTCCGGCATCATCCTTATACTGGTACTAATCCTGTCTGTCTCAACCCTGCATGCCATCGAGATAGAGGTCGAAACCATAGGGAACAAGGAACTCAAGGCATTAAAACCAGGCATTGAAAAGAGTATCCATACCCGGTGCGTGGCAAAGGGCATTGATCTTTCAGGCTATGACCAGTTGAACATCACCCTGATTCAGATGGGGGACACCCTGTCCTTTGATGCACTGCTCAACACGACCCAGCCCAGGGCCTTTCATAAAGATATCAAAGGGATCAATGCCGTATCACAGACCATTGAAGAGATGATATCCGGGATATTTAATGTCCCGGCCGGGGCAGATCAATCATCCAGAAATATTATCCCGGTGCCGGCAAGGCCCGAAGAGATAAAACTGGACATAAAGGCTGTGTCCCTGTGTGTAAAGGATCATCAGATCTTTGTGGCGGACAAAGGGACTATCTATTGCATGCAGGCAAACGAACCCAGGCAATGGTGGACCATATCGACAAAGGATGAAATCTTTCGCATCTGGACCTACAAAGATTCCATCATCGCCCTGATAAAAGACATGGACCAGTTCAGAACGTACCGGATTACAGACAAAAAGGTGGTTGAACGCTGGGACTATGTGGTCGTTCCAAAGGGCAACGGACTCCTGTCTGCATCCCTGCGCATCCCGCCCAATATCACGAGACAATCCAACCGTTGGTCAAAGTCATCCGTTATCGAGGGAACCCCGTATCGTCTGGCGTCAGGAGAGGATATAACCAATACCATCCGCGGGGATATCCTTCCCGACAACAAAGGCATGGAGGTCATCTCCTACAGCTACACCCATAGAATAACTATAAGCAGTGACAAGGACACACTCTGGAAATCCGGGACCAGTTTCGCTCATCTGCCCCTTTATGTAAAAAAGGAATACATACAGAAATCCGGGTCAGGCGACAATAATATTGAGGCACATGTACTGGATGAAACATATTACATGGAACCCAGAATTCTCCTTCGGAACAACCGTGAGATCATAGCAATACTCAACCAGGAGGGCCTCATTTCAGGGATGTTCAAGAACGTAAACATGTACAAGGATTCCGCTGTACTGTCTTATGCGTGGGAAAAAACGGGTATTGAAAGAAAAGTCCTGTCAAAGATCCATTCAGGATATTGTGCAGACATAGCCCTGCAAAAGGACACACTGATCATCCTCAATGTAACAGGCAAAAACAGCCGGCTGATCCTGAAGAAGATATAGAGATTACAGGGGGAAAAGCCCTTTTTTAGGCTTTTTCTTTACCTCTTCTTTCTGTCTTTCAGCCAGATCTTCAAGCTCAGTGTTTTTGATCTTGAGGTCTCTCGTGAAATCAGGGCAATGTATCCCTGCCCCGGGCTTGAACTTTTTTTTACAGTCCGCTCTCCATGCACAAATAGGGCATAATGATTTATCCATGGTTATTTTATACGACCCGGCCGCAAAGATGTCAACCTTTTCAATGAGTAACCCCTCTGAGATACTGGATTCCCGCCTTCGCGGGAATGACGATTTGAATACTGGATTCCCGCCTTCGCCTGTCTGCGTGCGGCGCACTTCGCAGGCGGGAATGACATTGGTGGTGTTCTCCTGCCTTTATATCAAAAAAGGTCAAAAAAAGAGACTTAACCACGAATGAACACGAATAGACACGAATAGACACAAAAGAGATCTCGCCATCTTTTGCGTTTATCTGTGTAACTCCGCGTAATCTGTGGCGAATGTGGGTTTGATTCTGCGTTGTTAGCCTCTCTGCGTGCGGCGCACTTCGCAGGCGGGAATGACGATTTGAGGAGACATGGTTTTAACGGCCACTGTGTGTCAAGATTCAAGGCCTGACACCGATCCGATTGCCTCCATGTATCGTTCCATCACCCCCCTGGCCTGTACAATCGTCTCCCGAGCCTTGTCTGCCACGCGACGGTTGGATTCCAGGTTATTGAAGACATCCACTATTAATGGGCCTAATGCCTTCGGCCCGGGGACCTTGATGGTATAATCCCCTACCATTGCCATGGCCCACTGGAAATTCTCCATATAGAGACCATGCATGGTGGGTGTTCCCCATACCAGGGATTCAAGGATATTCTGCCCGCCTGTTTCAACCAGGGAACCGCCCACAAAGGCCGCATCAGCGATCCCATAGAGGTCAAAAAGTTCGCCAAAGGTGTCCACGACCAGGCAATCTGCGTCAAAGACCTTGCTGCTTTTTTTTGCGCAGCTCAAGCCCAGATTACGGGCCTTTTCGCAGACCGCATCGACCCTGTCCGGATGCCTGGGCGCAACAATCGCATAGAGCCCGGGTATATGCCCGGATGCCTCTTTTATGGCATCCAGCACATATGTCTCCTCGCCTGACCGGATACTGCCGGCAATAAAGACCGGTCGATTGGATAAACCCATCTGCTGCCTGAGCCCCGAGGATATCTCTTTATTTGTATCATTCAGGGAATCCACCTTTATATTGCCCATCACCCGGACCCTGTCTGCGCCCAGACAGGAAAACCTTTTGGCATCCACACTGGATATTGCAAGGATATTTGTACCCTTTAAGACCCTGGAAAACATGGACCTGAATCTTTTGTAATGTGAAAATGCCTTTTCACTCATACGTGCATTCACAAACACAACAGGACAAAACGCTGACCTGGCCTCAAAAAGCATATTGGGCCATATCTCGGTCTCTGTTATAATCAGCATGGATATATTAAGCCTGCGTATATAGCGCCTCATGACCCACCCGAGATCAAAAGGCATGGGGATAACCTTGTCTGCCTTTGTTTTTGTTGATGCCATTTTACGGCCTGTCAGGGTCATGGAAGAAAGCAGTATAAAAGATGCAGGGTCTTTCTTTTTTATACGGGCAACAAGTGGGGCTATTGCAAGCACCTCACCCACGGACGAGGCATGCACCCATATCACGGGTCTGTCCCGGGGCACCCGGGGCATATCAAAGGAAAACCTCTTTAAAAGGGTGCCCTTAAAATTAGGATCCTTGTACGCGAACAAACAAAATGGCCCGACAATGATATCCACTGCAATACGATATATGATCAATCCCCAGTGCACCTACAGCCCCTCTTTATCCTCAGGGACATTGATTTCGTGAAACCGGCCACTGGATATAATCACCTGTATGGGGATATTGTTTTCAAGCGCCCTGAGCTGTTCAAGGGATTCCGTCTGCTCAAGCGCTGCAGGTGGTAATGCGGCAAAGCGCAAAAGTGCCTTGCGGCGGAAACCATATATCCCCACATGCTTCAATCCCGTGTGATTTCCATGGACACGTGCATACGGGATGGGTGACCTGGAAAAATACAGGGCATAGCCCCGGGAGTCGCAGACCACCTTTACGCAGTTGGGGTTTTCCATATCTCCTTTGTCAACAGGCACGGCAATGGTGGCCATATCATCCCCACTGCCAAGCGCATCTATCATGCATGTTACAGACAAGGGGTCAAAAACAACCTGATCTCCCTGTATATTGATGACGATCTCCTCTGCCATATCACGTACCGTGTGCGCCACACGGTCTGTTCCAGAGGTGTACGCATTGTTGCTCATAACCGCCTGCACACCGAATCCAGTGACCGTATCATAGATCCTTGAATCGTCTGTGGCAACAATCACACGATCGATTCCTTTGCAGGCCAGGACCTGCTCGCACACCCTTTCGATCATGGGTTTGCCGCGTATGTCTGTAAGGGGCTTGCCTGGAAAACGGCTTGACGCATACCTTGCCGGTATTACAGCCACCACCTTCATATTTGTGTCTTCTCCAGGATATTCAGGTGTATTGTATATGATCTTTCGTCATACAGGACCATGCGCACGAGATCTATACCTGTATCCCCCTTGAGATGCCCGGCAATGGCCTCTATGGCCACCTTTGCAGCATCATCTGCCGGATACCCGAAGATGCCGGTGCTCAGGGCGGGAAAGGCAATGGACCGGATAGAATGCTGGTCGGCAAGCATAAGGGAATTGACATAACAATAGCGAAGCAGGATTGAGTCATTCCCGGATCCCGAATAGACCGGCCCGACCGTGTGTATCACATAGGGATTTGGAAGGTTGTAGCCCTTTGATATCTTTGCCTGACCTGTCTCGCAGCCCCCGAGCGCGGAGCACTCGTTCCAGAGCATGGGGCCGGCAGCCGCATGTATGGCGCCTGCAACCCCTCCCCCGGGTGCCAGGCGCGTATTGGCGGCATTCACAACCGCCTGTGTATCCTGCATTGTGATGTCTCCGACAACAAGCTCCAACCTTGATTGTCCAATCTCTACCTGTTTCATCCCTGACCTCCTTACCCGGGTTTATATGAAATCAAAACCCTTGTCACGTGAAACATAGGGGACTCATGGCGGATTATATGGAAAAAGCCTTGTGGAAACCCCATGTTTACGCTAGTTTTATAAAATCTCAAAGAAACCCTCAGGAGGATATATGGTTAAGGTAATGACCGAAGACAACATTATTATTGCAAAGCTGGACAACCCCAGGACAAACTCAGTGACGCAGGAGACTATCAGGATTCTGGACGATGTCGTGTCAAAAGCAAACAGCCAGGATGAAATCCGCGGGATCATCCTGACTGGTGAAGGAAAGATGTTTTCATCAGGCTTTGACCTCCCCATGTTTCTTGGATTCAAGGATACAGAGGCAATCGTTGATTTTTTCCGTGTGGAGGAGGAATTTATGATCAATCTGTTTACCTGCAAGAAACCCGTGGTTGCAGCGCTCAACGGGCATACCGTGGCGGCCGGCCTGATCCTTGCGATGGCATCTGACTACAGGATCGTCAAAAACCACCCGAAGATCAAGATAGGTATGAGCGAAATCAACATCGGCCTGCCCCTTTCAGTGACCCAGACAGAGATTATGCGGTTCGGGTTTGACAGTGATAAAAAGTTCCGGGATATCATGTATTTTGGGCAAATGTTCAATGTGGATGGGGCAAAAGCAATTGAACTCGTCGATGAAATTGTAGAGGAAGGGGTGCTCATTGAACGGGCAAAAGAAATTATTGCCCAGTGGATCGACAAACCCGGCAGGGCCTTTATCAAACTGAAATACGGGCTCAGAAAACCCATGGCAGACCGCATGCGACAAAGGCTGGCAAATGAAGACTGGCCAAAGGCGCTCAATTGCTTCTTTGAAAAGGATGTAAGGGATACCCTGGAGATGGTTCAAAAGATGATGTAGAAAAATATGTCAGAAGATAAACGTATTTGCCTGCATACCTGCTGCGGGCCCTGCGCATCCGCCCCTGTGGAAAGGCTGATAGCGCAGGGCTATGAAATTATCATGTTCTTCAGCAACTCCAATATATACCCTCGAAAAGAATATGATAAACGCCTCGATAATGCGCGCCGGGTTGCAGAAACATTCAAAGTGCGCATTGAAGAAGACGTATATGATCATGCATCATGGCTGGACCATATAAAAGGCATGGAAGACGAACCCGAGCATGGCAGAAGATGCCCGAAATGTTTTGAATACAACCTGGAAAGGACCTCTAAATTCACCAAAAACAAAGGCATCGAGGCCTTTACAACTACACTTACCGTAAGCCCGCACAAGCCATCAAAACTCATCTTTACCATAGGGGACAGTTTTCCGGGTTTTGTCCCCATGGATTTTAAGAAAAAAGACGGGTTTAAAAAAAGCGTGTATCTCAGCAAACAAATGGGGCTTTACCGCCAGAGATACTGCGGCTGTGAATTCAGCATGGCTAAACCATGATCGCCAGATTCAGCCTCTACGGATTCCTCAAGAACCAGCGCTATTTTGAACCATTTATCATACTGTTTTTCCTTGAAAACTCCCTATCCTTTACACAGATAGGTATTTTGATTGCCTTTCGCGAGATATGCATCAATATCAACGAGGTCCCGAGCGGGGCATTGGCAGACCTGTATGGAAGGCGCAAATGCATGATGGCCTCCTTTATCGCGTACATCTGCTCATTTGTCATCTTTGGCCTGAGCCACCACTACTGGGGGTTTTTCTTTGCCATGTTCTTCTTTGCTACAGGTGATGCATTCCGCACAGGCACACACAAGGCCATGATCTTTACCTGGCTGCGTCTAGAGAATCGCATAGATGAAAAGACTCAGGTTTATGGATATACCCGCTCATGGTCCAAGCTGGGATCTGCCTTTTCCATTATACTGGCAACCATGTTTGTGCTTGTCACCAACAACTACCGGGTCGTGTTCTATCTTTCCATCATCCCCTATGTGATCGGTTTGATCACATTCATGTCATATCCCAGAGAACTTGACTCTGTCTCCACGCAAACGGTCCGGCCTGCCATGCTCTTTTCCCTTTTGTGGCAGACACTCAAAGACTCCATGCACACTCAAGGATTGAGACGGCTCATGGTGGAATCCATGGCCTTTGAAGGGATCTTCAAGGCGGTCAAGGACTATCTCCAGCCCGTCATCATGGCCCTGGTCATTGTCATGCCGATGTTCACATATATGGATGAGGTTCGCCGCAGTTCCATTATCGTGGGTATAGTCTATTTCATCCTCTACCTTGCAAGCGCATATGCAAGCCGCCGATCCTATTGCATAAGGGACTACTGCGGTGGAGAGGAGCAGGGTTCAATCTTTTTATGGAAAATCATGTTTTTCATCTATCTGGTCATGACCCCCCTGCTCTACCTTAAATCCTATTACCTGGTGCTCGCCGGTTTTGTCGGACTCTATCTCATACAAAACTTCTGGCGTCCCATACTGATCAGCCGATTTGACGCATATGCAGACGAATCCAGGGGCGCCACTGTCCTGTCCATGGAATCCCAGGTCAAATCCATATCGACCATGATTGCAGCCCCCCTGCTCGGGATGGCGGTTGACTTTGTATCCATGCATGGCCCGGGAGGCGAGTTCTGGCCCGTTGGTATCCTGGGCGCGGCCGCAGCCTGCATGATCCTGACAACGGCAAAGAAAGACCTGAGACAATCAAAGGTATAAACACGCATGAGCATGTGGTGCGCTCACAACCAAGAATGAAAACGACTTAACAACTTGATTTTACACCTTATATTTTGGTCTTTGTTCCTTTCCTAATGCCTGGCTCCCAGCATCCAGCACCTTTTTTCATATAAACGTCCCCATTGACATCAGCGGACTTGGACATCCTTGACATATCCCTGAAGTATCGGGACAAGGTTATCGATCTCTTTGTCTGTGAAGCTGTGCTCATTGATAAAGCCTGTATCCACGTGTTTTGACGGGGTAAATCTCTGGAGAAAATACTGGGATGCACCTTCGATCAATTTCCCTATATCCACAATATCATCAGGTGTCAGAAGGGACCGGGAAAGGGTGGTGCGAAATTCATATCTTATGCCGGATGTCATGATTGCATGGATACTTGATTCTATATCGCTTATATCCACCGGGGCCTCTACCACATCTGCGTATCTCTCCAATGGGGCCTTGACATCCATGGCCAGGTAATCCACCAGTCCCTCATGGATTATCTCGTTCAAAATATCCGGCCTGGTGCCATTGGAATCGAGTTTCAGCAGAAAACCCTTTTCCTTTATTCCCTGCATAAAACCCAGGAGATCACCCTGCATGGTTGGTTCCCCTCCAGTGATGCTGACGGCATCCAGCCTGTTTTTACGCCTGTCAAGAAACCCAAAGAACTCCTCTTCACTGACAGCCGGAGAAAATTGGTCCGGGAATACAAGCTCTGGATTATGGCAGTATGGGCAGCGAAAGTTACACCCCTGCGTAAACACAATGGCACAGATCTTTCCGGGATAATCGATAAAAGAGGTCTTTTGTATATACGCAATCTTCATAGTCTTCACATATGTCCTTTTTTATATAATACCCAATATTTTTTTTGGATTGTCATTGATTTATCTCAACCGTATTATATACACAAAGGGACACATATCAAAGGGGGGTCGATCATGGAAAAACCGCAGATTATGGAATGGGAAAAAAAGATTGTCTCACCCGCCGAGGTAATGGAGAAAATCACCCCGGGGGCAAATATCTTTCTCGGAACCGGTGCTGCAGAGCCCAGGACCCTTGTGCGTCACCTGATGGACTCCGACGCAGTCAACCTGCAGGACCTGGAGTTCACACAGATCGTCAGCCTTGGGGATGCAATAACCCTGAGGGACCTCCAGTCACAAAAATTCAGGCTCAAGACATTTTTCTCTGGATGGGTGGCCGGAGAGGCCTTTACCCAGGGACGGGTTGATCTCATCCCCAGCCGGTTCGCCAAGATACCGGACCTGATAGAGTCAGGCCGGATATCCATCGATATCGCCTTTATCCAGATCACCCCTCCTGACCAGACTGGCTTCTGCAGCCTGGGCGTGGCCGTGGACGTGGCGCAGCTGGCCATGGACCAGGCAAGGCTGGTCGTAGGCGAAATCAACCCTATGACCCCCAGGACCTTTGGTGACACCTTTGTTCCAATATCAAACTTTGATCTTCTGGTACATTCCACGGAAGAACCCATTTGTTTCCCTCGATGGAAAAAGGATAAAAACTTTGAGCAGGTCGCAGCCAACCTTGCCTCTGTGATAGAGGACGGCTCCTGCCTCGGGTTTTCCATAGGCCCTCTTTACGAGACCCTTTGCGGCCACCTTAGCACCAAGCGCAATCTAGGCA
>JAYEKR010000250.1:0-9466 GCA_034661115.1 Thermodesulfobacteriota bacterium
GTCTGGTGAGATAAACCCTCAATAGCCTCTGGCAATAAACCGTAATTCCCGTGAAAACGGGAATCCATAAAAACCGAACCAGCCGGAAATACTGGACTCCAGATGGGTCGGCGTCTCTGGACCCCCGCCCCCGCCTGCCTGCTGCAGACAGGCAGGGGTGACGCGATGGGACGACATGGGTTTTCATTCCTGGTTGTGAGCGCAGCTCATGCGGGTTTATTATAATTCAGGGGCAGGACTTGTCCCTGAATTGATGGGTTAAAAGATGAACCGTCTCCGTGATACGCTCAGGACCACACCTATGCAGGCCATGTTCATCATCATAAAGGAGCCCCCGTAGCTGACAAAGGGAAGGGGAACACCGACTACAGGGAAAATCCCGATGGCCATGGCGATATTTATAAAAACATGAAGGATAAAATAGATGGCAATGCCAAAACATAGCATGGCGCCAAAACGATCCTTTGCATTGAGGCCGATGGAGATGATGCGTGTTATCAGCAGAAGATACAGGAATATCAGCACGGATGACCCCAGGAAACCCCATTCCTCCGCCACCACGGAAAAGATAAAATCCGTATGGTGCTCGGGCAAAAACCTAAGCTGCGTCTGTGTACCCTGAAAAGCCCCCTTCCCCATAAGCCCCCCTGAGCCAACTGCGATCTTTGACTGTATGGCATGGTATCCGCTGCCAAGCGGATCACGGGAGGGGTCAAGGAAGGAAAGTATCCTGAGCCGCTGGTATTCCTTTAATGACATCCAGCCAAAGGGGATAACCGCGGCAACCGTCAGGCTGGCTCCGATAAGGGTTGACCTCTTTATGCCCAGAACAAGCAGCATGCTCACCGCGATAATCATGATTATCCCTGCCGTACCGAGATCAGGTTCAAGAAACACCAGGAGAACGGGAACAAGGAGAACGACAAGGGGACGGACAAGACCTCTCAGTCCATAGGGTTCAATATCCTTGTGATGAGCTCCCCAGTAGGCGGTCCAGATAATCACCGTGAGCTTTGCCACCTCTGATGGCTGCATACCCACAGGGCCCATGGAAATCCAGCGCCTGGCCCCGGAGATCTCCCTTCCGGTCAACAAGAGCAGGACAAGCATAATGACCATGACAAGATAGACTAGCCATGCAAGCCGCATAAGTACACGGTAATCAATGGCAAAGACAATAAACATCAGTAGCCAGCCACAACAAATCCAGATAAGCTGCTTGATAAAAATATCGCTGCCTGAGACCCTGGTAGAACTGAAAAGACATAACAGACCCATAACAAGGATAAAAAAAACCGTGGCGATAAGCCCCCAATCCATATTATCCCTCAATTTGAGATGACGGCTCATTTTTTCTCCTTTTTCAAGGAAAAATACCTTTTGATCACCTTGTGCACCACAGGACCCGCCACACTGCCCCCGTGCCCTCCATGTTCCACCACGCAGGCAACCAGGATCTCTGGATCCCTAACCGGTGAAAACCCGAAAAACCATGCATGATCCCTGAACTTATACGGGATATCCGTTTCATCCGGCCTTTTCGAGGTATAACCGCTTACCACCTGAGCCGTGCCTGTCTTTCCTCCAACAGACACATCCGGGTCCATGATCTGCCTTGCGGTCCCGTGTTCAGACTCCACCACCTTTCTCAATGCCTCCCTTATAAAATCCAGATCTTTCTTCGAGACATTCAGCTGTGCCTCTTCGTGAACAGGAGAATCCATTAATATCCTCGGTGTATATATCTGCCCGCCATTGACTACCGCACTCATGCTTTTGGCCACCTGGATTGGGGTCACAAGGACGAATCCCTGGCCGATAGCGGAGATAATTGTCTCGCCGAGCTGCCACAACCGCCCAAACCTCCGCAGTTTCCATGCCTTTGTCGGTATAAGACCTGATTCTTCATCATGGGTCTCTATGCCAGTGGGCGCACCAAGACCCATTGCTCTGGCAGTAGAGGCAATCAGGTCAATGCCAAGTTTTTCACCCAGCCAGTAAAAATACACATCACAGGATTCAATGATCCCCCTGGCAAGATCAACCTTTCCATGCCCCCAGGAATTCCAGCAATGAAAGGTATGATTTCCAACCTTATATTCACCTGTGCAGACACATGTATCCTCATGCATTATCCTGCCCGTAGAAAGGCCGGAAAGGGCCACCACCACCTTGAAGATGGATCCTGGAGGATACTGGCCGCGCAATGCCCTGTTCTGAAGTGGATGCATGGGGTCGCGGATGAACGCATTCCACCCCTCTTCGTCCAAGTGACCAAGGAACATGTTCGGATCAAAACCAGGGGCGCTGACAAGGGCCAGGATCTCTCCGTCTGAGGGCCGCATGGCAACCACTGAACCGGCCTTTCCATCCATGGCATTCATGGCGATTGCCTGCAATTGTTTGTCAATAGTGATCTTTATATCACTGCCCCTTTCAGGCGCTTCCTCCTTGAGCACCCTGATCCTGCGACCAAGGACATCCACCTCAAAAATCCGGTACCCCTTGATACCCCTGAGTTTTTTTTCACATCTCTTTTCAACCCCGTTCTTTCCCACGAGATCACCCCGGGCATAATCTTCTTTACCCGGATTCCTCAGCTGGTCTGCACTCACCTCTCCCAAGAAACCCAGTGTATGGGCGCCAAGCATGTCATACACATAATGTCTCTGGGTGCCGGCATTGATGCCTACACCAGGAAGATCAAAGAGTATCGATTCCACTCCTGCAACCTGTTCAAATGTGATATCCCTGGCAACATACACCGGTTCAAAGGGCCGGTTCATACCCTTGGTTATAATCCCTGCAATCTCGTCCTCGTCTTTTTCAAGAATCATCGACAACCGGTGCGCAACACCCTTTACATCCGAGATATCCTCTGGCAATGCCATGAGATTATAGGACGGACGGTTATCGGCAAGCACCACGTTGTTTCGGTCGAGTATCCGGCCCCTGGGCGCATTGATGCTGACTATACGGGTACGGTTGTTCATGGCAAGCCCATTGTAATAGGCACCCTTGAAAATCTGCATAACGGCAAGCCGGCACACGAGGATACCCAAAAGGACAAAAACCACGACAATAATAAGGCCGGCTCTGGACTTGAGCCCCTTATCCACCATTGAAGAATGGAGATTATCTCTCATCCGCCCCCCAGACACAAGATACAAGCCTTACCATCAAAGGGGTTGTCATCCCGGTAAACACCGCACCCAACAGCACAGAAGAGATGGTTCCACGGTTCAGTGGATTGCCAGTCATAAACGACAGGACAAAAAAGATCATCACATAGAGCAAAAAACCCAGGACACACTGTGGAGGAACATTCTCCAGGTAGATGACATCCTTTATCATATCAAGAAAGATAAAAGAAAATACATAGACCAGGGCAAACCCGCCAGTAGCAACCCCTGAAAAGGCCTGCATCAGGACAGATGCCACAAAGACAAAGGCAATCCCATGGGAAAAGGGGCAAAAAACCGCCAGGCCGATCACCATCCCTAAAAACAGATCCACCCGGAACATAGCGGACCAGGAGGAAAAAAAACAGACCTCAAGAAACACAACAAAAAGAAAGACCAAAAGGAGTCTAATCCATTTGGTTTGCATTTTTCTTGACACCCTTGTTTTCGACACCAAAGATCTCCTCTATTCGGCGCACATGGACGCAGGGCCTCAATATAATTGTGGCAAAAATATTGTGCCTGTCCCTGTGGATCTGCTCAATGCGGCCGATTTTCAACCCACGAGGAAAGATCCCCAAGAGCCCGGAGGTAACAACCATATCTCCAACATGAATATCCTCTCCGGTCCTCACATATTCAAGACTGAGCCTTCCCTGTCCCCGGCCCTTCACGATCCCCCTTACCCGGTTTGACAAAACAAGGGCGCTTATTGCCGAATTGGGATCTGTAATCAGGAGGGCCTGAGAGGTATGGGGCGATACATCAATGATCCTGCCCACCACGCCGTCCGGATTGACAATGGGCATATCCGTAAAAAAACCGGACCGGGATCCCTGGTCTATTACCGCAGTCCTGGACACAAGGGCAATATCCTGGGCCACTACCCTTGACGGATGCAGGGTAAACTGAGGGTATTGATCCTGAAATCCAGCCATGGACAAAAGGCGTTCATTCTCCAGCCTCAGGTCTTCCATCCGCATGCATCTCACCTCCATGGCGGCCTGTTTTTTCTTTAATTCCAGATTCTCCTGCCTGGCATTGACGACAAAGACATAATCCGTCCATAGATTAGAGACATAATCAAAGGGCGCGGTCACAACCCTCTCAACGCAGAAAAAACCCTCCCTGACAAAAGAAACCCCGAAAAAAGAGGATCCGCGTTGCCCCAAGGATATCAGAACAAGGATAATCACAGAAAAAATACAGGCTGTCACTGTCCTTGAATACAAAGTTTTCATCAATTGGAGATAGTCACATCCCTTAAAAGATCCAGGTCATCAAGGAGTTTTCCCGCACCACGTGCAACCGTGGAAAGAGGATCCTCGGCGATAATCACGGGAAGGCTTGTCTCCTCCCTTAAAAGCTTGTCCAGATTCTTGTACAATGCCCCTCCCCCTGTGAGCATAATGCCCCTGTCCACAATATCCGCGGCCAGCTCCGGAGGGGTCTGCTCAAGGGCTACCCTTACCGCGTCCAGCACTGTCCGTACAGGACCGGAACACGCCTTTCGGATCTCTTCCGAACTGATGGTAAAGATCTTGGGGATCCCGTCAACAAGGTCCCTTCCCTTGACCTCAATGGTCTTCTCAACATTTTCATCCGCAGCAGCCGACCCGATCATGATCTTGATAATCTCAGCGGTCCTTTCTCCAATAAGGAGGTTATACTCCCTCTTGATATACTGCATGATCGCATGGTCGATTTTGTCTCCGGCGACCCGCACACTGTTTGTATAGACAATGCCGGACAGTGAAATAACCGCGACCTCTGTCGTACCCCCGCCGATATCCACAATCATGGAGCTGATGGGCTCGGTAACAGGCAGGCCAGCACCTATGGCTGCAGCCATGGGTTCGGCAACGATATATACCTCTCGGGCGCCCGCTGCCTGGGCGGATTCCTTGACCGCCCTTTTCTCCACCTGTGTGATACCCGACGGCACACAGATAATAACCCTGGGCCGCACAAAAAGCCTCCGCTGATGAACCTTGGTAATAAAATACTTGAGCATGGCCTCTGTGGCCTCAAAATCAGCGATCACGCCATCACGCATAGGCCTTATGGCCTCTATATTCTCAGGGGTTCTCCCAAGCATCTTCTTTGCATCCGCACCTACTGCGACTATGCGTTTCACACCCCCGCCTTCCTTCTTAACCGCCACCACAGAGGGTTCCGAAAGGATAATGCCCTTGTCCCTCACGTAAACAAGCGTGTTTGCCGTACCCAGATCAATGGCAAGATCGCTGGAAAACATCCCAAAAAGCCATTCAAAGACCATAATGCCCTACTCCTTAACTTTTATAAAATCTCATTCTTTTAAGTGTTAGCAAATGCACCATGCATTTACAAGAGCATAACAAGGGGAAACAGGGGTGAATCTTTATTATGAAAAAATGGTCTCCTACCCTTTTCATATAAACCCGCATGAGCTGCGCTCACAACCAAGGATGAAAAACCATGTCTTCCCCTCCCGTCATCCCCGCCTGCCTGTGCGTCGCACGCAGACAGGCGCAGGCGGGGATGACGGGAGGGGAACGGTAATGACTGTGGTGGTGTTCTAAGTCTTTTTCGGCCACCATAGCAAACGCAAAAAACGGATTGGACGATGTCAACCTTTCACGAACACCATTCCTGTCCTAAAAATCATACTGGAAATGAACACCTGCAAAGGTATCACTTCCCAGATCATTCCCGGCGTATCCTGCAGAGAACTTCTGTGCTGCGTTTCCATAGTTAAAATACGCGATCTCAGGCTGGATATAAAACCTTTTTGTGAGGTTGTATCTAGCCGATACAAAGACAGACCATGTCTTCATATCATCCTCATAATAGATATCATCTGTCGGAACATCCGTGTTTTTCACATCTGAGAACTGATAACCCATCCCGGCATACAGGGTTACCGGGTCAACGGGCAGGGAAAACTGACCCCACAGGCCGTAACTCATCACGTCCTTCAGGTCGGTTCCATTGGCATTCGGTGCGGGTGCACCAAACCTCACATGGTCTTCTCTGTCCGGCCTCATATCAAGGCAGGATGCAACAAGATACACATTCTGGCCAAGCCAGACCTCATAGTCAAACCCCGCACCATCAAGCCCGGCATTGTCAAGGTCAAGGCCTCCGTCAAGGGCCAGGACAAAGGCATCCACATCCACGTCCCTTGTACCCGGTGCATTTGCCTCAAGATTCACGAACTGTGCGACCACGCTGGGCGTAACCCAGAAACCCGTACCCTTGTAGGTATAGCTGGCAATCATCCGTGGAACAAGCCCATCTACTACATATGCACCCGCTACATAAGCACTCAAGCCATCCACCCATTCATCCAGATTCGGCAGGTCATTATCCTCGATCACAAGGCTGAACGAACCTGTATCCAGGCGCTTGGTGTACCTAAGCTGGGGGGTTCTTCCGGAATAGAGATTCCCGAACCCGAACATGGACAAATCATTATTCTGCCTCTGCTGCGTAAAACGCAAACCCAGAAGGGACCAGTTCTGTCCGACAGCAAAGGTGTCTGTGTCTGTAAAGGCCCATGACACATAGGCATGCCTCAGGCTTATATCTCCGGAACCAAAACCGTATTCCACAAAGGCCGCGATCTCGTTCAGGCTGGTCTTCAGGTTGACCCTTGAATCAGTGGGGGCATCCAGGTAAAAATCGGTCTTCGAGTCCTCGGAATAACCAGGTTTCTGATCACCCAGATCAGTAAACTGGTACCCCACATCATACCTGAGACTCAAACCCAGATCCACCACTGCATCCCCGGCATTGAGACTCACCGATGCACCAGCCGGTGCACAAAAACACAGTACAACACACATAACCAACAAACCCCTTTTCATAAACATCCTCCTCATTCTGGTATACATTTCATCGTGTTCAGTCCCATATACATCGGTATAATCCCGATTACAACAAAACAATGACCTTTCCAGGGCCTGCCTCTATAATGCTGTCACCTGTTTTCGCCAACAGACAAGCAATCCCGAAGACCAATCACGTTGACAACCCGGAGATAATATAGGATAATATTTTTAAATTATCACATAAGGAGAGATATCCATGGACATGAACTTTGATGATCTTATCTATGAAAAGCACGGCCATGTCGCAACAGTAGGGCTCAACCGTCCAAAACAGCTCAATGCCCTTGACCCGCAGATCCTTCTGGACCTGCACCGGACATGGAAGGACATCAACGATGACAGCACGATACGGGCGGTAGTCCTGTATTCCGCGCACCCGGATATCTTTTGCTCCGGCATGGATCTCAAAACCGCGATCCCGGTCCTCACCCTTGCGAGAAAACCCGAGACCGAGGCGGAAAAATGGCTTGTTTCAGGGTTTGGGGCCGAGGTGGGCGAGGCCATGCTCAAATTCAATTTTGTAAAAAAACCCGTGATTGCGGCCATCAACGGATTATGCCTCACAGGCGGATTCGAGATGGTCATGGGTGCAGACCTGAGAGTGGCATCACAAGACGCTGTCTTCCAGATGAGGGAGGCCAGCCTGGGTATCATGCCGATTGGTGGAGGCAATATATTCCTTCCAAGGATCATCGGACCGTCAAGGGCACTGGAGGTCCTGTTAACAGCGGATAAATTCAAGGCCTCCACTATGAATGAATGGGGTTTTCTCAACCGTCTCGTCAATGCTGAAAACCTTATGGACACGGCCATGGGGCTTGCCGAAAAAATTGCATCCAATGGTCCCCTCGCCACACAGGGGATCATCGAATGCGCCAGGCAGACACAACAAAGCGACCTGAAAGAGGCCTTTAGAAGAGAGGTGGAGATCGGGGCACCCATCTTTGGAAGCAAGGATGCCAGAGAGGGGGTAATGGCGCAAAGAGAAAAGAGAAAACCTGAATTCCCGGGTGAGTTCTAGGCCTGTTTTGGGCCTGTGCATCGCACTTAGACAGGCAAAAGCGGGGATCCAGAAACACCGTGCCAGCTACAACCACTGGATTCCCGCCTTCGCCTGCCTGCTGCAGGCAGGCGGGAATGACAGGAGGGGGAACGGGAATAACGAATGGGGAACGGGAATGACACGAGGGTATTTCTCAATTTCGATTTTTGAATTTCAGAGGTAACCGTTCACGGAACGTTGAACGTGGAAATTGGAACATTGGCCTTTATGCTTTTGTATTGTTGACGAACGCATTCAATTGTAACCGTTCACAGAACGTTGAACGTGGGATCCAGAAACACCGCACCAGCTACAACCACTGGATTCCCGCCTTCGCGGGAATGACATGCGGGGGTATTTCTCAATTTCGATTTTTGAATTTTTGAGGTAACCGTTCACGGAACGTTGAACGTGGAAATTGGAACGTTGGCCTTTATGCTTTTGTACTGTTGACAAACGCATTCAATACCTCGTTTCATTTCTCCCCAATTTCTAATTTCCAATTTCTAATTTCTAATTTCTAATTTCAAGCCGTGAACGGCTACATTTCCAGCTCGTAAACTCGTTTCATTTCTCCCCAATTTCTAATTTCCAATTTCTAATTTCTAATTTCTAATTTCTAATTTCTAATTTCAAGCCGTGAACGGCTACATTTCCAGTTTCCAGCCGTGAACGGCTACTAAAAAAGATTGCGAATCTGCACCCGGATGCGGCAGATCCGCAATCTCCTCACCCATTACCTTCCCTTTATATCCTTGAGAAAGGCATAGTAATCTGAATCCGTACCCATAATCACTGTGGCGTTTTCAAAACTGCTCTTGCTGTAGGTCTGCAGGGCCTTGTAAAAGGCATAGAATTCCGGATCCTGGTTGTAGGCCTTGCCATAGATCCTGGTGGCCTCTGCATCCGCCTTTCCCTTGATCTCCTCTGCGGTCTTAAATGCCCCGGATGTTATCTTCTTGAGCTCCTTATCCATCTGCCCCAGGATCTCAGCCTTTTTACCCTCTCCCTCGGAACGGAACAGGGATGCCTTGCGTTTTCGCTCTGAGATCATGCGCTCATACACCTTTTTCCTCACGCTCTCGACATAGTTTATTCTCTTGATACGCACGTCCACCAGCTCTATACCAAAGTCGGGCATGGCCTTTTCGGCCTCCTTAAGGATGGCCCTGGTGATCTTTTCTCTTCCAATAAATCCGGCAGCAGACTCGATCCGATCTTTTTTAAGATTACCACCGTCGTTTGATCCTTCAACCCTCCTGATCTCAGCGGTTGTCCTTACCAACTCAACAAGGGGGGTGGACGACACAAAGTCCTTTACGATCGAATCGATGGTATCGTCGAGTTTTGCGTATGCCTGGTCATAG
>JAYEKR010000251.1:0-9369 GCA_034661115.1 Thermodesulfobacteriota bacterium
ATGAGTCCTGTTTCGCGATAGGCAAGGCCCATATTGTAGAGGAACAAAGGGTCTGTTGATTCCTCCTGTGCTCTGGATTCCTCAATGGCTTTAAATACCGAATCAACCCCGGTATTGTCCTCAAGGCTTTCCATGCTTTCATCGATAGCAAGATCCTCGATTTCTTTGTCCATTTCGTTTGTGAGGTCAAAGAAATCCGTTTTTTCCATTGCCGGCCTTGCCGGCGTCCCTGGCTGTATCTCCATCATGGCCTTTTCATGCACATCAAAGGACTGAATATTTTTGTTGAGTATATTGTGTGACGGGTCCAGCTCGGCAGCCTTTTGCATAAAGAAGATTGCCTGCTCATTGTCCGCATTTTTCTCCATGAGCTCGGAGAGCCTTACATATTGTGCCGCTGCTTCTCTTGTAAAGCCCTGAAATTGATAAAGTTCGGAGAGTTTTTTGTATGGTCCTTCCCATGCAGGGTTTGTTTTTTGTGCCTGTTTATAGAGGGCTATGGCCTTGGGATAAAAGCCCTTTTCATTATAGAGGTCTCCCAGACGGACATAGATTTCCGAGGCATTTTCATGATCATGGTTTTTAAGGTAGAGATCACCCAGTTTTTTTAATATATTGGGGTCGTTGGGGGTTTTTTGAAGGACTGCCTCGCAGACCTGTATCTCTTTTGACCCTTTTTTCCTGCCAAAAAGATTATTGAAAAGGCTCATTTGTTCCCTTCCCCGCTCATAAGATCGATACCTGTTTCCCCGCAATATATTTTGATAGGGAATTCATCGGTGTATGGATGTACAAACTTTAACGCAAAGTTCCTCTCCAGCGCAAGCTGGTTCAGTGATGGTGCATGGGACTGATTTTGTTTTTTTTCGGTAGCCGTTCACGGCTTGAAATTGGAAATGTAGCCGTTCACGGTTTGAAATTAGAAATTGGAAATTAGAAATTGGGGAGAAATGAAACGAGTTTACGATCTGGATGTGTACAAACTGGCAGAAGCGTTATCAGATATGGTCTGGCACGATTTTGATAAGTTGAAAAACTCGGGCCAAAATTGAATGCGTTCGTCAACAGTACAAAAGCATAAAGGCCAACGTTCCAATTTCCAATTTCAACGTTCCGTGAACGGTTACCTTTTTCGTAATCGTTCACGGTTTGAACCTTGGTAGCCGTTCACTGAGTTTACTGAGCTCATGTATTTGTAACTACTCAGATTCACGGTTCAATGGTTCAAGGTTAGAGAGCGATGAAGATTGAACGGTTTGGTGCATATCTGTCACGAATTTAGCGGTGTAAAAAGCATATGGAGTCTGTTATCCTTGTGTGGATGCCGTTGATAGATGATATGAAGCCCGGGCCTGGAGAGTCTGTGCTTGAGGGAATACTGGAGAGGGTCGTGTTCAGGAACGAGACTACGGGCTGGAGTGTGATCCGGGTATCGACAAACCATGAGGCAGTGCCGGCAACCGCGGTTGGTCTTCTTTTCGGAGTGGACCCCGGAGAGGGGATAAGGGCCCAGGGGAGTTGGGTGAACAGCAGGGATTACGGCCGTCAGTTCCATATTGATTCCTACCTTACAAAGACCCCCTCAACACTCAAGGGTATTGAAAAATACCTTTCATCTACCCTTATTCACGGGGTGGGAAAAGAAACAGCAAAAAGGCTTGTCAGTGCCTTTGGGATAGATGTGCTTGATGTCATGGGAAATACCCCGGATCGGCTTATGGAAGTAGAGGGCATTGGGCCGGTGAGGGCGAAAAGGATTGCAGAGGCATGGAATCGGCACAAGGACATCAAGGATATGATGATTTTTCTTCATTCCAACGGTGTGTCAGCGGCCTATGCGGCACGGATATACAAGACCTATGGCGCACAGGCTGTTCGTGTTATCATGGATGATCCCTATCGGCTTGCCGCGGATATACGTGGCATCGGTTTCAAGACCGCGGACCGGATCGCCCTGCATACAGGCATAAGCCCGGAATCCCCCAAAAGGGCAAGGGCCTCTCTTTTATATATGCTTTCTCAGTTTTGCGATAAGGGGCATGTATGTTATCCCTGTAATGCCCTTGTGAAAGAGACCCAGGCAATGGTTGGAATAGGGACAGGGATCCTTGAAAAGGCGATTGAGGACCTGAGCATGGGGGATATGATCGTTATTGAAAGATTCAAGGGCGAGCATATTGTCTATCTGAAACCCATGTGGTTTTCCGAGGTGCTTTCGTCAAGGATATTGCGTCAGATGAAAGCCTGCCCGGCCAGAGATATCCCAGTGGATATCGACAAGGCCCTTTTGTGGTATAAAAAGGAGTACCACATCCATCTGGCGCAGGAGCAGAAAGAGGCCCTTTGCCGTGCAGTCAATGAAACAATCCTTGTTATTACCGGAGGGCCGGGGACCGGGAAGACAACACTTATCCGTGCCATAGTCACCATCCTGGAGAAAAAAGGCATGAAGATACACCTTTGCGCGCCTACGGGCAGGGCAGCCAAAAGGATGTCTCTGGCCACTGGAAGAACGGCAAAGACCATACACCGCCTACTTGAATTCAATCCGGAAAAGGGAGGTTTTGATCGTTCACAACAAAGGCCGCTGAAGACGGATCTTTTGATTGTGGATGAGATGTCCATGGTGGACAATTGGCTTTTTTATCATCTGCTCAGGGCATTGCCTTCAGGGGCAGGCCTGATAATGGTCGGTGATGCGGATCAGCTCCCATCTGTGGGTCCCGGGGATGTGCTTATGGATATCATCCGTTCAGGGATGGTAAAGACGATCCATCTCAAAAAGATATTCCGTCAGGCACAAAAGAGTCTTATCGTGATTAATGCCCACCGTGTGAATCATGGAGAGTTTCCTTATCCCAAAAGCAGACATGCAAGGCAGGACTATTTTTTTATCCAGCGGGATGATCCGGAAAAGGTCCTTGGCACCATTAAAGAGCTGGTCAAAAAACGTATCCCTCTCAAATTCGGCTTGGATCCCATCCAGGATATCCAGGTCCTTGCCCCCATGCACCGTGGAATCTTGGGTGTTTCAAACCTCAACACGCAGATCCAGGCCATGCTGAATCCCTCTCAGGAGGGTCTGGATATACATGGACAGCGTTTTTCAACAGGAGACAAGGTGATGCAGTTGAGGAATAACTATGAGCTTGGTGTCTTTAATGGAGACATTGGAAGGGTTGTAGATACAGACAAGGGGATTCCTGAAATCCGGATAAAGTTTGGCGATCGCCTGGTGTCGTATGATGCCATCTCCATGGATGAACTCTGCCTCTCATATGCATGTTCCATACATAAATCTCAGGGGAATGAATATCCTGCAGTGGTGGTTGTGCTCCATACCCAGCACTATATCATGCTTCAGCGGAATCTTCTCTATACTGCCATAACCCGGGGCAGGTCCCTTGTAATGGTCGTCGGTAATGCAAAGGCATTGGGTATGGCGATACAAAACAGTGGAACAAACGCAAGATATACCATGCTGGAGAGCAGGCTGCGGGGAGAGGACGCCCATGCCTGGTGATCCCCTTTTGCGTATTGAGGATCTGCACACACGGTTTCTTACCTCCCGGGGGGATCTCCATGCCCTCACAGGGGTTGATCTTGATTTGTCAAAAGGAGACACCCTGGGCATTGTTGGTGAATCCGGTTGCGGCAAGAGTGTGCTGGCCCTTTCCATCCTGGGGCTTGTCCCGTCTCCCGGGCGTATAGAAAGGGGGCGAATCTTTTTTGAAGGCACGGATCTGCTGGGGTTGAGCCAGGATGGACTGCGCCGAATCCGGGGCGGCCGGATTTCCATGATATTCCAGGAGCCTGTTACCTCGCTCAACCCTGTCTATACCATAGGGGATCAAATCGCAGAGGTTATCCGGCTTCACCAGGGGGATCAGGTAAAGACAAGATCCATGGCGAGGTCCATGGCGGCCCATATGCTTGAAAAGGTAGGTATATCCAATGCCCGGGTGCGTTTGAAGGACTATCCGCACCAGTTAAGCGGCGGTATGTGTCAGAGGGTTATGATCGCCATGGCCCTTGCATGCAGACCCAGGCTCATGATTGCAGATGAACCCACAACAGCCCTGGATGTCACGACCCAGGCCCAGATTCTATCCCTCATGAATGGCCTCAAGGAACAGACAGGGACATCCATTATTCTGGTAACCCATGATCTGGGCATTGTCGAGGGCTTCTGTCAAAATTGTGCGGTGATGTACGCAGGAACCATTGTCGAGAGTGCCGGGGTTGAAGATTTTTTTGCCGATCCCCTTCATCCCTATACAAGGGGGCTCTTAAGGGCTGTGCCCGATGTGGCCTCAAGGGGTCAGAGGCTCTATTCCATCCCCGGGCAGGTCCCTTCCTTGTGGGAGACCCCTCAGGGATGCAGCTTTTTTGACCGGTGTGAGGAGAGAATGGATATATGCCGGAAGCAGAGGCCTCCTATTGTTAAGAAAGGGAATAATCATATGGTGAGATGCTGGAGGTATGCTACTTGAGCGGGGCTTTGCTTGAGATCAGGGGGGTAAAAAAGGGCTACAGGCTTCGTTCAGGTCCGTTCAGTGTCTCCAGGGAGACCCTGAGTGCGGTTGACGGGGTTGACCTGGACATCTTTCCGGATGAGGCCCTCGGCCTTGTCGGTGAATCCGGGTGCGGAAAGAGCACATTGACAAGGCTTATACTTCTCCTTGAAAAACCGGATACCGGGGGCATTATCTTTGACAAAAGGGATCTGCTCCGGGCAGACCGTGGAGGGCTAAAGGCTATGCGCAGCAATATGCAGACGGTCTTTCAGGATCCCTTTGGCTCGCTGAATCCAAGGAAGAGGATTATCTCGATAGTGGAGGAGCCGCTTTATATCCAGGGTGGGCCCGGTCGCAGGGAGATCCGGGAAAGGGCCCTTGGCCTTATGGACATGGTGGGGCTTGACGCGGAGATGGCACAACGCTACCCCCATGAATTTTCCGGGGGCCAGAGACAGAGGATATGTATTGCAAGGGCATTGATGCTGCGTCCGAAATTGTTGATATGCGATGAACCAGTAAGCGCACTGGATGTATCCATACAGGCCCAGATTATCAATCTTTTGCTTGATCTCAAAGACGAGTTTGGATTCTCTCTTCTCTTTATATCACATGACTTGTCTGTTGTCGGATATATATCGGACAGGATCGCGGTCATGTACAAAGGACGTATAGTCGAGATCGCAGGGAGTGAAGAACTTTTCGAGAATCCACTGCATCCCTATACCCGAATTCTTCTGGGTGCGGGTGTCGGCATCGAAAAAGGCAATTCATTGTCTGTGCCGGGTAAGCCGGTGATGCCGCCTGCCGGTTGCGCCTTTTCCCCGGTATGTCCCCACGACAGAAAAGAATGCCGGGAACAGACCCCGGTACTCATGGAGGTTAAAGAGGGGCACCTTGTTGCATGTCTGAATTTTTAGATACACTACGAGAATATTCCAAGAATTGTCTTTCAATTAAACAAGGGATAAACACAATCAGGTGTTCACCTTTAACGCTTCTGCCAGTTTGTAAACATCCAGCTCGTAAACTCGTTTCATTTCTCCCCAATTTCTAATTTCCAATTTCAAGCCGTGAACGGCTACAAATAAAGAAAGGTACATTGTAACAAGAACATCAGAATTTTTCTGCTATATGTTTTGATACTCTGGACAAGGTTTTGGGTTCAAGTGATGTAGTATTTGACGAGAATTCAGGGATACTCGTATTCCCCGGGCATTTTTCAGGCCATATCTGCAAGGTGTTTTACCAGTATTTCGGTCTCATTCCATCCGAGGCATGGATCGGTGATGGATTTTCCGTACATGTTCTCATCTATCTGTTGAGAGCCCTGCTCCAGGTAGCTTTCGATCATAAAGCCCCTTACCATCTCTTTAAGCATCAAAGAGTGCTGCCGGTTTTGCATGACCTCCATGGCTATTCTTGGCTGTTGTTCAAACCTTTTATTGGAGTTGGCGTGGTTGGTGTCCACAATGATCAAAGGGTTGGCAAGTGATTGCTGCAGATATTTTTCAGACAGGTTTACCAAAGTTTCATAGTGATAATTGGGGATGTTTCGGCCGTAGGAATCAATCGCCCCCCTCAGGATTGCATGGGTCAGGGGATTCCCGCTGGTGCGGACCTCCCATTGATTATAGACAAAGGTGTGGGACTGGTGTGCCGCATATATCGAGTTTAGCATCACCCCGAGATCACCGCTTGTCGGGTTTTTCATGCCGGCCGGTATCTCCATACCGCTGATGGTCAGACGGTGCTGCTGGTTTTCGACGGATCTCGCCCCTACTGCGACATAACTCAGCAGGTCTTCAAGGAAGGGTAGGTTTCCCGGATAGAGCATCTCGTCTGCCGCGCTCAGGTGTGACTCCCTGAGTGTTCTGAGATGCATATGCCGGATGGCCTTGATCCCTTCGATAATATCCGGTCCCTTGTGCGGGTCAGGCTGGTGAACCATCCCCTTGTAGCCGGTACCCGTTGTCCTGGGCTTGTTCGTATAGATCCTCGGGATCAGAACAAGCCTTTCTTTGACCTCGTCCTGGAGCCGGGCGAGCCTGGATACATATTCGCATACCGCATCCTCATTGTCTGCAGAGCATGGTCCTATTACAAGGATACACCGGTTATCCTTCCGGTTGAAGATATCCCGGATTTCGCGGTCCCTTTCTGCCTTGATTTTTCTCAGGTCTTCAGTCAAGGGGAGCAGTTCCATGACTTCACTGGCCGCAGGAAGCCCATGTATATATTCAAAGCTCATTAGTATACTCCTTTTGTTGTCCAGGTATGGTAGCCCGCACACTTTTTTATAGTCGTTTTATATGAAAAATTGTATGGTCAGTCGGTTGAGATATCGAGGACCTCATAGGTTCGTTTGCCCTTTGGCGTAGTTACAATTACCTCATCATCCAGCCTTTTGCCGATGAGTGCCCTGGCAATGGGGGAGTCAATGGATATCCGTCCATTGTTCAGGTCGGATTCATCAGCGCCAACTATCTTATAGGTGATTTCCTCTTCGGTATCCACATTGCAGAGGACAAAGGTGGACCCGAATACGATCCGGTCTTCAGGAATACGCGAGGTATCAATGATGTCTGCCGTTGATATCTTTGTTTCAAGTTCCTGTATGCGGGTTTCAATAAAACTCTGTTTTTCTTTTGCCGATGAGTATTCCGCGTTTTCTGAAAGATCTCCGTGATCCCGTGCCACCTCGATCGCGTGGATGATAGCGGGCCTTTCCACCTTTTTGAGATGTTGCAGCTCATCCCTAAGCGCATCATAACCGTTTTTTGTTATAGGGTTTCTTTTCATATTATTCTCCGGATTTATATCATTAAAATCTGCAGTCCCTGAGGACGACAGGAATATACAGATATATTTATACCTGCCTCATGTCAAGTGGAGGCCTTTATCTGAAAAAGACAGGAACACCACCACAGTCATTTTTGTTCTCCTCCCGTCATTCCCGCCTGCGAAGTGCGCCGCACGCAGGCAGGCGGGGGTGACGGTTATCCTTGTGATATTATACAAGATTCTAACTCCGCGTTCCCTGCTCCTCAGCGGTGAGGCCTTTTTCCCCGTCCTTGGTTGTGAGCGCAGAAATGCTCATGTGGGTTTATATGTAGCAGAGAGGTATTGGGCAGGCGCGATCATGGTCGATTTTTAATTCATGGTGTACTGTGTATAAAATATGTGGTATGTGCGCTTTTCATTGATGACCAGATAAGCATTGGAGGAAAGAATGATGACAGAAAAGGCATTGGGGCTGGATTCAGCCAAAAGGACAGTCTATAAAAAAAAGGTGAGACGTCTGCGTTCAGAGGGTATTATCCCGGGTGTTGTCTTTGGCAAAGGCATGGAATCCATCCCTGTCCAGGTCGATGCCAAGGCGTTTGCCCGTGTTTACCGGCAGGCAGGAGGGACATCCATAGTGGATTTGACGCTTGAAGGTCAATCCCTGCCTGTACTTATACATGATGTGCATACGAATTCACTCTCTACAAAGATCATGCATGTGGATCTTTTAAAGGTCAACCTCTTAGATGAGGTCTCTGTTGATGTCCCCATAGTTTTTGAGGGCATTGCACCTGTAGAGGATATGGGCAATGGGACGGTCAACCAGGAGACCTTGATCCTGCATGTAAAATGCCTGCCGGAAGCAATCCCTTCAAGTATCAATGTGGATATCTCTGTATTGGAGACCCTGGATAACTCCATCCATGTCTCGGACCTGATCCTCCCCGAAGGGGTCGCCCTTGCAAATGAAGCGGATATGGAAAAGGCGGTAGCTATCACTACAGTCGCGAAGGTGGAAGAGGAAGAGACAGAAGAAGGTATTGAGGAAGAGGGTCTTTCCAGCGAGTCCGAGGGCTGAGTCCGAAGGCTGGGTCATAGAATGGGACATGCCTTTTGGATGACCCCCCCCATAGAATTGCAGAGGACACTCTTTTGATCTGGATGCGGATGAAGATCAAGGACGATAGGTCCTTGACATTCATCCGCAGACTATATATCTAAACAGGCTCAAGATAAGACAAGGAGGGACACACTTAAATGGCCAATCATATGTCTGCCCTGAAGCGATACAGGCAGAGCGAAAAAAGACAGCTACGGAACAAGAGTTATAAGTCATCAATAAACACCAGCATAAAAAAGGTTTTTACCTCGATTGAAGGAAAGGATATCGATGCGGCAAGGGGCTATTACGATAAATCGGTCGCCCTTCTGGACAGTGCCGTAAACAAGGGAATCCTGCACAGGAAGACCTCATCAAGACGGATTTCAAGGCTTACCAGGGAGTTTACCTCCGCGATCTCCTGATTTATTCCGGTTTTTGTCCTGAGGCCGCTGTATCGCCGGGCGATTGCGTGTACCTTGAGGATCAGCCTGGTTTCAGGACAAACCTTCCAATGGTTTCAGCCATGGACGCAAATGGATGTTGAGTGCGGCCGGTTTTTATACCGGTCTCTATTTCCCGCAGTCCCTTCAGGAGATTCTCAAGCTCTGCTTGGGTCCACTTGGGTTTATGTGCCTTGATCTTTTTTACAACAAAGGGGCGTATGTTCTTGCTGTGTCCGGACCCAAAGAGACAATGAAGGTGCCAGAGGGCCTGGTTTTCAAGCAGTCCGATGATCTGCATTGGTTCAATGCCGGATTGTTCAAGTTCCAGGACAAGGCCCAGAGCCTGTTTGTTTCGTGCGAACAATGAGTCGCTGAGATTGAAGATGGATGACTCGTGACCGGGAACTACAAGCTCCTTGACGTGCTTTTTTTCAATGACCCTGTCTTCCTGGATATAGATGCATAGCTTTTTAATCTCCTGCGCCATCAAGGCAGTGTTCCTGTCTGTGAGATCGGCCAA
>JAYEKR010000252.1:0-9316 GCA_034661115.1 Thermodesulfobacteriota bacterium
GAGGATGGCACCCTTCAGCCAGGGGATATCGGGAAGGATGCGTGCCAGGGTATAGGCGCCCATTGACTGTCCAAATCCGATAATGGTTTCACCGAATTTTTCCGGATTGTCGAATACATACTGAAATACTGTCCTTGCATCTGCCTGGATGCCTGATAGTGTTGGTCTGCCCGTTGATTTTCCATAACCGCGGTAATCGAATGTCAAAAGATTGTACCCCATATCGAGCAGGAACAATGCGCCGGCAATATGGGAAGACATATTTTCTGCATTGCCGTGGAGCTGGATGATAGTGACTGGTTTTTTGTTGCGGGTAATCGGCTGTACAAACCAGCAGCTGATCATATTGTTCAAACAGAGATCTTCTTTTGGGAAACCACGGCTTGAGGGATCAAAATAGATAAGACTGTCAGGGTAAAAGCACTGTTGTTCTGTGATAACCATATAAAAAGTATAGTTGATCTGAAATGCTCATGCAAGTGTTGTATTGACTTTTTGGTAGCCGTGAACGGGTACTTTTATTCTTCAACCTGCTCCTTGAGGTATTCCCGAAGCCCCTTTTTGCTCTCAATCAGACGCCTCATCTCGGAGCGCCTGGTCCACCGGCTGTAGAGCCATATCCACTGTTCAGGGTATTCACGGATCACTGAACTCATCCAGTCTTGCATGGATGCGCTGAGCCGCTTGACCGATGGGTCCTTCATCCTGACCCTGGACCCATTGGTCAAAGTGTCTGTGCAGAACTCCCTGGAATCCCATGGTTTCTCAAAACGGACGTGGTATACCCCCGAGACCCTGATAATGGATACGGGCACCACCAGCGCATCGCCCTTTATGGCGATAAACGCAGGGGCAAGACTGGTAAGGGCTGGAAGGCCGAGGAGATTACATCTGAACGTGTTTTTGCGTGGTCCACGCTGGTCTATTGCCATAAAAATGCTTTTCCCCTGTTTCATGGCCGTGACCAAAGTTTTAATCATCCCACCCTTGGGAGGAAGCCTTCTGATGCCCGTCTGTGTCCGGAGTTCCTGGATAAGGGACTCTAAGCCGGCATCCTTTCTCTCGTTCATCATTGTGCTGAACTCAATGTCTATGAGTTTCGGGATGTGCATAGTTATCTCCCAGTTGCCGATGTGTCCCTCTATCAACATGACCCCGCGCCCAGAGGCCAAGGCCTTTTCGATGTGCTGCCTGCCTTCAATAACAATGCGTTTTTTTATCTCGCCGGCATCCATGAATGCATACTGGATGGCATCGACCAGGATAATGCCATGATGCATGAAGACCTTTAAGGGCATACACCTTGAATAATCCCGTCCAAGGGTACCTCGCATCTGGATCTCGGCTGTCCTGCGGTGGAATGTGTCCAGGAGCCAGGCAAGCACCCCAAGGCCTTGACCTAAAGCATGGGCCGGACTGGATGGCATGACCCGGATAAGCGTGACAGCGCCCTTTGCCAGGCCATAGGTAAACCACGATGATATATGCATAGTTGACTCCCCTTTAGAGTCAATTGCAAAACTCTTGAGTTGCCATTCCCGCGTCCCTTTCATTATTCCCGTCTATCTGTACGTCGCACGCAGACAGGCAAAAAGGGGAATCCATTATTCCAAATGCCTTATGGACCCCAGCTTGCGTTGGAATGACAGTTTTTTTGGTTTTGCAATTGGTTTTTTTATTATACCTGCCTTGCCTCTAACACAATACAGGCAAAGATGTAAACGTTCACAGGGCGTTCACATAGGGAAAAGGTGTTATTGCTATTTTTTTTGTATGATGTGTAAAATGTATGGATATCAGGAGGTTCTTTATATGAAAAAGACAGGAACATCACCAAGGTCATTCCCGTTTCCCTCCCGTCATTCCCGCCTGCCTGCGTGCGACGCACAGGCAGGCAAGGATGACGATTTGGGGCGACATGGGTTTCCCGTCCTTGGTTGTGAGCGCACCAGTGCTCATGCTGGTTTATATGTCATCGACAGTAGAAACAGCGGATCTGATGCGTTATTTTGAAAAGACATCTTTGCCAGGCATGCAGGTATTGAACTGCTTGATCAGGGATAATACCTGAAGGAAAACCAGTGAATCTTATTATTCTATTATTGTTAATGCTTGCTGTGGTCCTGGTTTTTCGCACCATCTTTGTTTCGAGCACAAAAAGCAAGGCCAACCCGGTTTCTGTGCCGCAAATCAGTGATGCAGCTATCGAAACACTCTCAGATGCAATCCGTATCCAGACCATATCCCACAATGACCCGAATTTCGATAATACATCAGAGTTTATCCGGTTCCAGGAATTTTTGGCCGAGAGATTCCCCGAGGTACATGACAGGCTCGACATACAAAGGTTTGACGAATACGGCATCCTGTACCTCTGGAAAGGCCGGAACCCTGGGCTGAAACCCGTCATGCTCACTGCCCATTATGACGTGGTACCCGCAGATACACCGGGATGGGATATGGATCCATTTTCCGGTACAATCAAAGACAATGCAATATGGGGACGCGGCACACTCGACTACAAGGTCGGGGTTATCGGAATGCTGGAGGCAACGCAGCAGCTGCTTAAAGAGGGTTTTGAGCCGGAACGTACCATTATCCTGGCCTTTGGCGGCGATGAGGAAGTCAATGGACCAAAGGGCGCCATGAAGATGGCCGCCTGGCTGAAAAACAAAGGTATTCACCTGGAATATATACTGGACGAAGGCGCTGTAATCGCCAGGGATATGATGCCTGAGGTCAATGTGCCCATAGCCCTGATCGGCATTGCTGAAAAGGGGCATATCAACGTGGAACTGAGCGCCTGTCTATCCTGCGGTCATGCGTCCATGCCGCCTGACCATACCGCAGTAGGCCTGATCTCCCGGGCCATCACCAGGCTGGAGTCCAAACAGTTCCAGTCCAGGCTTACCCCGCCCGTACGTTTATTCCTGAAACACCTTGCATCCCATGTCAGCCCTGGTAAAAGACTCTTTCTTTCCAACCTGTGGCTCTTTTCCTTCCCTGTTAAACAAAGATTCTTAAGGAAACCGGCTTCTGCTTCCATGGTGCGTACCACCATGGCGGTTACCATGATTTCTGGCAGCGACAAGGAGAATACGCTGCCAGACAAGGCCACTGCCATCATCAATATACGCATTCTACCCGGAGAAAACATTGAGGGCACACTGCATCGCCTGAACAAAATCATCAATGATAAAGATGTAAAGATCAGACTGCAGGACAGCTGGATCAATATCAACCCTATACAGGCATCCAGCACAAAGGCACCCGGCTACATCCAGATCGCAGAGACCATCAGCCGGTATTTTCCCGAGACCGTTACAACCCCTTACCTGGTAACCGCGTCTACCGATTCCAAACACTATACAGGGGTAACAGACAATATATACCGTTTTTTGCCGCTCACATTGACCCCGTCTGACCTGGAAGGGATTCACGGGATCAATGAACACATCAGGATTGCAGACTTCAAACGTTGCATTCAGTTTTACGCTGCCTTGATCAAAAAATCAGGGGGCCGGGATGCCTGAAGACAAAATTAGACTGCCCGGATTGAACTACCCCGCAGCAAGCTGCGGGGTATTAAACCCTAAGAGAGATTAAAATAAATCAGTCTGCCTGAATGGTTGGCATCGAGTTTTGAAGATATATCTTTTGAATACAGACATCGGGATTGATTTAACTCTAAACGACTTAAAAGGAACCCCATCTAGTCATAATCATGGCACCAATCTTTCAAGGTTGCCCGGGGTTATTGAGCGGTTCATTTAAAGATGGTCGGGAAGCGGGGATTCGAACCCCGGACCCCAGCGTCCCGAACGCTGTACTCTACCAGACTGAGCCACTTCCCGACACGGCTTCCTATATAAAAATCAAGGTCATAAAGTCAAGAGATTAAATCTGGGTGTACACATATGCTAATCAATAAGGTCCCATGGCATTGTCTTCTTTTCATAGGTGATGACCCCGTAACGCCTTACCGGGTCATCCATATAAGAAGAGAGAGCAACAGGGGCATTCACGGGATTGAATCGAAGCATATCTTTTACCTGGGGATTCATGGGAATCGCTATATCGATCACTGCAAAGATCTCATTATTATCCCGTCCGGAACCAAGGGCGTCATTGCGTGCCCCTGCCCTGAAGGTAATGGCCTCATTTGGCTGCATGCTCATTGCCAGGCTGATGCCAATAAGATCGTCCTCATCCCTGCCGTTGAAATAATACACCCCGGGGCACACAGAGACAAAGGGCGCCTGGGGTATGGGTATATCAGCCGACAGGTTTATGCCGGGCAATGCCTCCTGGTTGCCGCTGCGGTCAGAAAGCGGGATATAGATATTAAGATGCGCAGAAAAATCCGAGTGGTAAAATTCCGCACCGGCCCCTATCTGTTTATGATTATGATCGCCGGTATAGTCAAAAAACAGGTTGTATCCTGCAATACCCTGGCCCGACAATACCTCGGTCCTGGTTCCGACACCAAGGCTCAGGCCTATCTCACTATTCTTGCACCGCAACACGGGCTCACAGAACATATTGCCTGAACCAATATCCCCCAGACCTAAAAAGGGTTCAACCGCATATTCCGGCTTGGCCTCATTCGACACCTTCAAAGATCCCCCTGCCCATATGACCTCGGGCCCTGCGGCATGGACAATTCCAGCAGACATACACAAAAACAGGCAGCTGTAGAAAATGACCTTTAATCTCTTCATCTCATCTATTACCTTTCCATTCCTTTTTTATAGCACTGCATACATCCTCAGGACTCATGATAGTCACGTTTTCGTTATGAAGCATTCCCATATAGTTTATCTGGCTGGTGTCAAGTGGAGGGATGCTCACCCTCGGACATATCCTGAGATGCGGGGTGAATATGCCATTGTCCAACAAGAAGAATATAGACATGTTGAGGCTGTACATATTAAGTGAATCAATAAAGCCCAGGATATTCATTATCCCTTCTGTAAGATCATCCATGCAGGTATCCTGCATATCACGGGGGGAAGATACACTTGGCATGATGCCGATTATATCAAAAACCCCCATGGGTGCAAAGGCAACCACCCATGACATGGTGTCTGAAGAGACAATGAATCTCTGCCCCTGTTTTTTTTCCTCAGCAATCAGGTCCAGCCAGAAATCAGAAGAATGGTCAGCATAGTAGTTTTCCAGGTGAAAAAGCGCGTCTGTATAGTAGTTGGTCGGGGTACTCGATGCCGTGATCTGCAGGTGGGGATGGATGATGGAGCCACCGGCCAGAGGCATGTAATTCCAGTTTATGGACTGGTAGACAACATCCGGCTGCCTTTCAAAGACATCCCCCAGGTAGTCGATACAGCAAATTATGGCATCTTGGATTATCCTGGTCGTGAATCGATCCAGTGGCAGATAATGCTGCCGGCTCATCACGGTAACCGCCGCATTTTCATCACAGGGAAAGACATTGGGCACACACAGGGCTTCCCCCCTGGCATATCTCTTTTTTTTAAGCAGATCGGGCGAGAATTCTGGTGTGACCTGGTGAATAATATCCGGACAAAAAGGGCAGAACTCCTGTTTTGAACGGCTCACAAGCCCTTCCAGGTCTGCTTTTTCCATCTGTTTTACAGGGAAATCCAGTATGCGCGTGGTATGACCTGTAAGGGGATCATACCTTACCTGAGAACTCCTGCGTATCTCCTGAAATCCCTGCATGGGGTCCATAAAACGTGAGGTCTTGATTGCCTTCCTGAATTCCATAGTGATATACATACTATATGTCCCAACCATGGTCAAGCAATGGGAGTTACAACCTGACAGGAATTCCCTCTGTCCTTAGATATGACTTGATCTCTGCAATGCTGTACCATTCATAGTGGACCATCGAGGCAATGAGTGCGGCATCTGCGCCTGCCTTGGTGAATACATCACGCAGGTGTTCCGGTTTGCCTGCCCCGCCTGATGCAATAACCGGGATATTCACCCTGCTTGAAATCATTGCAGTGAGCTCAAGCTCATAGCCCTGGTTTGTCCCGTCTGCGTCGATGGAATTCAGGCAGATCTCTCCGGCACCCAGGTCCTGGACCCTGAGCGCCCACTGGAGGGCATCCATTGCCATAGGTTTCCTGCCCCCATTTATGAAGACCTCGTATCCCGATGGTATTTCCCGGGTCTTTTCCACACGCTTTACATCCATGCCAAGGACAATGCACTGACTGCCGAACTGCCGGGCGCCCTTTGCTATGATATCAGGATCCATAACAGCAGAGGAGTTTACGCTGATCTTTTCCGCGCCTGCATCCAGTGTGCGATAGATGTCGTCCATTGTCCGTATGCCGCCTCCTACAGAAAACGGGATAAAGATTACACTGGCCACCTTATCCACCACGTCAATCATGATTGCCCTTTTTTCGTGTGATGCAGTGATGTCGTAAAACACGAGTTCGTCCACACCGTCTTTATAGTATTGTTCTGCCATGGATACGGGATCACCGATATCCACATTTTCTTTGAACCTTATCCCCTTGGTTGTTTTACCGTCTCTTACATCGAGACAGACTATAATCCTCTTGCTCAGCATGCTTTACCTTCCCTGTTTAAGATATTACCTTGCTATGGGATTCATACCATCGATTTTTTCCGGATATAACACATCAGAGGGTATAACTGAAACAGTAAGTACTCAGATTCAAAGGTTTACGGTTCAGGGATAACCATTGGGTGATCGGTTACCTTTTTATGTCTTGTCATACCCGGGTTGCCATTATCCACCTGTACCTGTATAGTACAGGGACAGGGAGAGAATCATGGAATGTACAATCGAACAGAATAAACAAAGATGCAATTGCACTTATGAACCCTGCAGCAGAAAGGGAAAGTGTTGTGAGTGCATACAATACCATTGGTCAATGGGGGAATTCCCAGCTTGTTTTTTTCCGGATGATATTGAAAAAACCTATGACCGGTCCGTTGATAATTTTATAAAGACATACCAGGAACGTGGACCCTGGTGGTAAAAGGGTAGATATGGACCCGTCTCTGGCACGGCAGACAATGGTGGAGGATCAGCTCAAAACAAGGGGCATAAAAGATCCCGAGGTCATTCGCGCCTTTATGGATGTCCCCAGGCACAAGTTTGTGGATGAATACCTCAAGTACAAGGCCTATGCAGACTATCCCATAACCATCGGGGACGGGCAGACCATCTCACAGCCTTACATGGTGGCATTGATGACCGAGGCACTCTGTGCAAAGAAGAACCACCGTGTGCTTGAGATAGGGACAGGTTCCGGATACCAGGCCGCTATCCTCTCCAGGATTGTATCAAGGGTATTTTCCATTGAACGTATCAGCACCCTTGCCTCAAAGGCCAGAAAAATCCATGATGAGCTGGGCTACTTCAATATAAATATAACGATTGGAGACGGCACCAGGGGTTATATAACCGAGGCACCCTATGAGCGGATAATCGTAACTGCGGGTGCGCCTCACGTCCCGTCCGCCCTTGTGGATCAACTCAGCGATGACGGGATACTCGTTATTCCGGTCGGAGATGAATCCCTGCAGACCCTGCTGCGCATAAGAAAGACACCAGAGGGAACAAGGCAGGAATCACTGGGGGGATGCAGATTTGTCCGGCTCATCGGCACAAACGGGTGGAGCGCTTAGGTGCGCAGGAAAAGGTTTTTCAGTATCCAGAACCCTTCCATGAACAAAAATTATTCAGCAGTTTCAGGCCTACCCTGCCGCTTTTTTCCGGGTGAAACTGGGTTGCCACAACATTATTTTTTGCGATAACCGCTGCAAAGTCCAGACCGTACGAGCTCACTGCAACAACATTGCACTGCGAGTCAGGATCCGGATAAAATGAATGCACAAAATAAAAGCCGGCACCGGGGTCTATCCCTTCCAATACAGGATGGTCATAACGAACAGACAGGGTATTCCACCCCATATGAGGAATCTTGAGACCCATTGCCGGGAACCTTCGTACTACCCCCGGTATGATCCCCATGCAGGCGGTGTCACCCTCTTCGCTGCGGTCAAGGATAATCTGGCACCCCATACATATACCAAGAAAAGGTGTGCCTGCATCCACAATCCGGCGTATCACCCGATCAAGACCATGTGAGCTGATGCTCTGCATTGCCCTTTCTGCCGCCCCTACCCCGGGAAAAATGACACGCTCTGCCTCGAGAATCTCGTCTGCTTCAGAGGTGACAACGGACTCATATCCCAGATAACCCAAGGCCCTCTGAACAGAACGGAGGTTTCCTGCCTTATAATCAACAATGGCTATCATTATGGATGGCTACATTGCTATCCATGCGCCCGCATAGGCCATCACAATCCCGATAATCATTCCGATGGATCCGATCTGGAAACGCAGGTCGCCATCAGAGATGGTCTTTATAAAGACCTTGAGATGACTGTCCGGACCCTCCTTTGCAAACATGGAGGAGATCATCCCCAGCGCATCGCCCATGACCTTGACAGAGGAATCCTTTATTATGAGCAGAATACCGCTTATAACGACAACGATAAAGGCATTCATTATAAGGAACACACCAAGGATAAATCCGGACAATCCCATCTTTGACTGCAGGTTTTCCGTAGACATCTGCATCTGGACAGGGGTGGAAAGTGAGACATCTCCATCATTGATTTCCCCGCCAAAACATCCGAACATCCCCAGGACAATCACCATGATCAATATCATTCGCACAATCTTCAACTTATGTAGCCTCCATGCATGAATTGCTCCGATTTATACTAGTACCGAAGGATGGTTGTCAATAAAACATTAAAGTCATCACATGATTCATGCCGATAGTAGTTGTCAATACGTCACAGGAGGTTTTTGTGGGAGAAACCGAGGATCTGATAGAAGAATTCGTTACTGAATCAAGAGAGCATATTGCCGATATCGAGAATGATCTCATCAATATTGAGGCAGCAGGGGAAGACATGGACAAGGCTTCCATCGACCGGGTATTCCGGGCTGCCCATTCCATAAAGGGTTCCGCCAAATTCCTTGACCTTTCAAAGATCGGTGACCTTGCACATATAATGGAGGATGTACTCAACCTCATCCGTTCCGGAAAAATCTCCACTGACAGAGATGTCGCCGGGGCCCTTTTGCAGGGTTCGGATATGCTCAAACTCATGTTTGATAATGTAGATGCAAGCAATGATATGGACATCCATCAGCAGATCGATGTCCTGCAGGTCATCCTGAATAAAAACACCCGGGAACCGCAAAAAAAGGCCGGACAACAGGGCAGGGACAATGCACCACAGGCAATCCCGCTCTTTGACGTCACGGCAA
>JAYEKR010000253.1:0-9304 GCA_034661115.1 Thermodesulfobacteriota bacterium
ACGCATACTGCAACAGTGGCAGGATCAGATGTCGCCTGGATAACAGAGTTTGCGATCTGGCCATTAATCTTGTCCGCATTCCCGGATGTCAATATATACATCCCGTAACTGATTTTATGCAGTGCCTGTGCGTTCATAAATCATCCTCCTTTCTCTAAAGATTGATAGACTCCAACCCTCTCCCCTTCTCGATTGCATCAGGATCTTCGACAAGAAAGAGGGAGCATTTTTTGACTTTTACCGAGTTCATCAAACAAGGTTGTGCTCTTTGTGTTTTTTCGCGATAGCATCGGCCAGCTCATCCAATGCCTTGAAATCAACCTCGGTTGGCAAACCTTTGCAAAGTACAGGGTCTATGACCTCCACCTTGAGATTGGGGATCATCCCTGAGAGTGTTTCCACTGTCTTTCCTCCCCATCCATAAGAGCCGATAATGGAAAGGAATCTTGTTTGAGGCCGAAGGGCATTGGCAAGGAATGCAACATAAGCAGCGTAAGGATGAGGGCCTGCCAGGACCGTGGGGGTTCCAATGACGATTGTAGCCGCATCGATCAGGGCCATGGCGAGCTTCCCTGTATCTGTTACTTCCAGGTTGAACTGCTCGACTCTGACCTCCCTTTCCACAAGGGCTGCGACAAGATAACCGACCATGATCCTGGTGCTTTCGTGCATTGATACATAAGGCAGAACCACTGTGTTTTCAGGAGGGGAGATGGCCCAGTCACGGTAGGCATCAAGAATAAATGCCGGGCGGGTATATATCTGTCCATGAGAAGGGGCGATCATCTCTATCTCTAAAGGCGCGAGCTTTTCCATGTTCTTTTCGATCATCTTCCTAAAGGGCATCATGATCTCAGCAAAGTAGCGCTTGGCGGCATCGTAGACGCGGCCTTCATCCGTGACATAGAGATCGGTCGTTGCGATATGGGAGCCGAAAAGGTCACAACTGAAAAGAATCCTGTCCTCTTCGAGCCAGGTCACCATGGTCTCTGGCCAGTGGACCCAGGGGGTATGGATAAATCTCAGGGTCTTGTCACCGAGAGACAGTGTCTCGCCATCCTTGACGGTTATAAAGGTTTCCTCTGGAATCTCAAGAAGATCGATAAGCATGCCCTTTGCCTTGGGTGAGGATATCAGCTTTGCGTCGGGGTATTTTCTAAGGACCTGCGGGATCATTCCTGAATGATCCTGCTCGGCATGGTGCGAAACGATATAATCAATTTTAGTAATGCCCTCAAGCTGTGACATAAATTCGTCGGCCATGGCCGGATCATCTGTATCCAGCAGGGCTGTCTTTTCGCTGCCTTCAATGAGATAGGCATTATAGCTTGTCCCGTCCGGCAGGGAGACAAGAGAGTCAAACAGACGCCTGTCCCAGTCCAGGGAACCCATCCAGAAAATACGGTCTTTAATCTTTCTCGCTTTCACAACCAAACCTCCTTCATGTCTCAAACTCAAAACTTATCAACCATGCCTTACCACAATAAAGATATATATAAGAGAGTCAAGAGATTCATGCTGTTTGCCCCCTTGTTCCAATATCCGGATTATCTTCACCAAAATTTTTCAGCAGGCCCTGCACAACATCTTCCCTGGACCTACCCTTTTCTTCCTGTGCCTTGATCAATTGATAGGCGCCAAAGAGAGGTGAAGGCACGATCTCTGATGCAAAGTGTCCAGCGCCCTGGTTCCAGACAAAGAGAGAAAAAAGCTCATCAAACTCACCAACGGTTGTTCCAGCTGCGTATGCCTTCAATAACTCCCTTGTTGCCTGCCTGTATCGACCTCCACCCACGGCGTTCGAGAGTGAAAGCAGATACTTTATCCTCTGGTCAATGGCTGGATTGTCCAATCCCCATACAAGTTTCCAGAATCTGCCGACGATATTTGAAAGCCGGCTGTCGATCTTCTTGAAACGGACAAGGGCTGAAGGTCTCAATGGCGGGTTGTTCTTTTCCATGGACATATCCTCCTGTTTTATGGACACATGGTGTTCAATCATTGTCACAACTCTATATCAGCTTAAAAAGACCTGCCTTGACTTTTGTTAACCAGCGCAGCCCTGCATAAACTATTTCCCTGCCAGATAATGCGTACATGACAAGACAGGGTGCCGGTAAAGCATGCGGGGACCGGCATATTTCATCACCTCTCGGATCCTCTCCCTCATGTCCGGTTTGTAGCAATGCACAGGACATTTGGCGCATTTGGGCTTGTTCTCCTGAAAGGGACATTTTTCAAGACGCCTGACAACGTAGTCCAAAAGCCCCTGACATTCGGGACATAGTCCTTCTTTAGTGCCATGTTGTCCATGGCAGAAAATCTCAATCATCGCCCGGGCTGTCCTGATTTCAGTTTTTATTTTTGATGGGTCGTCAGACATAGTATAATGACTCTACCCTGTGCAATGCTTCACCTGACACCCCTGTTATCAAGATTGTCTACATCACTTTCTTTATCCGCCAACTGGCAGGATTGACTCATTCATGTGGACACGCCCATTCGTGGCAGGATATAGGCCTGAAGGATAAACCAGGCGACAACAATTGCAAACAGAATCAATATTTCCATATAAACAGGTCTCCTTAACTGCTCAGATTGTCAGGTTCAGGGTTCTCTAACCTTTGAACCATGAACCCTGAGCAGTTGCAAATCTCCTTTATCTTTCCGGGAAAACAAACATTACTACTCTCCCTTCATCATCGCCTCGATATCTGTCTTGACCTCCCCGATCGGCCTGATATTAAACCTTTCCACCAGGACCTTGAGAACGGCCGGAGATACAAATGCCGGCAGTGTCGGTCCCAGGCGGATCCCCTTAACCCCGAGGAAGAGGAGGGCCAGAAGCACGGCCACTGCCTTTTGCTCATACCACGAGATGTTATATGATATGGGAAGGTCATTGATATCTTCGAGGCCAAAGACCTCTTTGAGTTTCAGGGCGATAACGACCAAAGAATAGGAATCATTGCACTGGCCCGCGTCAAGCACCCTGGGGATTCCGCCTATATCACCGAGATCAAGTTTATTATAGCGGTATTTGGCACAGCCTGCGGTCAGGATCACCGTATCTTTGGGAAGTTCCTGCGCGACATCTGTATAGTAGTTCCTTGTTTTATGACGTCCGTCACAGCCCCCCATTACGACAAAGCGCTTGATTGCCCCGGTCTTCACCGCGTCCACGACCTTGTCGGCCAGTTCAATGACCTGGTTATGGGCAAAGCCCCCCACTATCTCACCGGTCTCGATTTCGACCGGGGGGCCACATTTCTTTGCCAGGTCTATAATTGAGGAAAAATCCTTTGCTGTGCCTTCTGCCCTGTCAGGGATATGTTTCACTCCGGGATATCCGGTCATTCCTGTCGTGAAAATCCTGTCTCTGTATGAATCCTTGACCGGAATAATACAGTTGGTTGTCATGAGTATGGGACCGTTAAAGGACGCGAATTCCTCTGACTGTCTCCACCAGGCATTTCCATAATTGCCCACAAAATGGGTGTATTTCTTGAATGCGGGATAGGAATTCGCCGGCAGCATCTCGCCGTGGGTATACACATCCACGCCTGTTCCCTCGGTCTGTTCCAAGAGCTCTTCCATATCCTTGAGATCATGACCGGAGATAAGGATTCCCGGGTTGCCCCTGACCCCGATATTGACCTTTGAAATCTCAGGGTTTCCATAGGCAGACGTATTTGCCTTGTCGAGGAGGGCCATCCCGGTGACAGCGCATTCTCCGGCCCTCATGACCATTGCCACCATCTCGTCAACACTCAGGTCTTTTGTTGTGGAGACAAGGGCCTCCATCAGGAATGCATAGATCTTTTCGTCCTCAAAACCGAGGATAGCGGCGTGATCCGCATAGGCGGCAATACCCTTTAATCCAATAATGAGCAGCTCTCTGAGCGAACGGACATCTTCATTGCCTGTGGAGAGGATGCCGACACTGACAGCCTTTTTGTCGAATTCAGCCACATCATCTGAAAACCACAGAGCAGAATCGTGCAACCCTTCGGTAAGATCGCCTCCACATTTTTCCTTTAATTCGTCCCGGACCTTAAGGCCTTCCCTGATAAGTGCGATCATTTTATCATTATCAAACATTGCATTCGTGATGGTTGCAAAGAGGGCCCTGGCAACGAACAATCCATACCTGTTGATTGATTCACCCTTTTCTTTTACCTTTTCACCATAGACCGAGATTCCCTTTAAGACATAGATGAGCAGGTCCTGAAGATTCGCTGTCTCTTCGGTCTTGCCGCAGACGCCTTTTACAGTGCAGCCCGTGTTTTTTGCCGTTTCCTGACATTGAAAACAAAACATGTGGTCTCTCCTTTATATGAAACACATTGGCGTTATTATTGCTGGCAATGCTATCTTCAAGGACAATGCATCACCTTGACTTATGTTAAGAGGGAGTGATATTTTTTAATAAAGGATCACGATTATGACAAAAGCTCAGGACATCCTGTTAAAAAGTCAGCTCTTCGGGGGCCTGCCTGAGGACCACATCGCGAAGATCAAAAAAATATCAATCGATAAATACTTCAATAAAGGAGAGATGATTTTTTTTGACGGGGATGAGGGTAACGGTTTTTATCTTGTAATCGAGGGGACCGTAAATGTCTATAAGGTCTCTCCCGAAGGCAAAGAGCAGATCCTCCACATTGTCAAGGAGGGGGAAACTATAGGCGCTGTTCCAGTCTTTTCAGGAAAATCATTTCCCGCCAATGCCCGAACAATCTCAAAAACCCACCTCTTGTTCTTTCCCCTGAAAAAATTCATGGATCTCATAACAAACAATCCCTCTCTCTCGATGAATATCCTGGCTCTCCTTTCAATGCGGCTTCGTGAATTTACTATCCAGGTAGAAAACCTTTCCCTGAAAGAAGTCCCCGGCCGCCTGGCCGCTTATCTGCTCTACCTGTCTCAGGAACAGAGGAACAACGATATTATAAGACTGAATATTTCAAAACTGCAGCTTGCCAATATCCTGGGCACTGGTCCGGAATCACTGTCAAGGGCCCTGAGAAACATGAAAAACCGAAAACTCATCGAGGAAAAAGGGACAAATATCAGGCTGGTTAACCGCGACGCATTGGAAACGCTCGCTGAGAATGGTAAAAACTCCGGCTCAGGGTAAAAAGGTCCTGGGGCCTGGTTGTGACATGGATATGCCCCCCGGCAAAAACGTGGGTCCAGAGACACCAAAACCAGATGTAAATACTGGATTCCCGCCTGCTGCAGGCAGGCGGGAATCCAGTGGTGGTAAAACAGGGTCTGTAGGGGCAATCCCCTGTATTACCCATTGCCTGTGGATGGTTTTTTGCGAGGTTATCGCAATTTCAATTTCCCATATCCAGAGATAACCGTTGGGTGAACGGTTCACTTTTTCATATCAAGCAGAAGCATACCTGTTGACGGGGAACTAAGGAATACCTTGAGGATCAAAAACCCGGGATAATCATTGGGCTTGACAATGCATGGACCCAGGTCCAGGTGCTGGGTCACCTTCACAATGTCACCTTTTTGTTCTGTCTCCATCTTGAATACTGCACTGCCATTGAGAGCGATCCTGTATCTATGGGGCGGGGCAATCTTTATTCCTGAACAGTTTGCAGGGAGATGCACCTCGACAAGGGTATCCTTTTTCATAACAGCGTCAATATACAGGGGCCAGTCTCTTTTTTTTGTCTCAGCCGGGATACAATCCCCTATGAGCCCGGGGATTTCCATATAAAAGGTATCCCCCTGCAGCACGGCATATTCTTTAATATCAACACAAAAATGGCTGGTAGCCGGATATGAGAGGGTATCGGTCTCATACCCACCCACCGGGACTGCCCTCTGGCTCAGCGAGGTCACAAGCCCCTGGTAATGCCGGTCTCTTTCCTCCGGTGTCATCTCCCTTGTTTCTTTGACAAAGGCCGCGCATTCATTACCGAAATATTTTTTTGTACATGATATACGGGCATCGCCCCTGCCCGAGAGCCTGACATCAAAACATGTCTTCACCCCATCCCTCAACAGGTCTGAGGATGCCAGGATCTCCTTGAAGATCGGCCCTTCAAGGAACATCCCGAAACACAGATCATGGGCAGTAACACCCAGCCTGGCATATTGATCCGTATCATTGAGAAAAACCATTGACCCTGATGCCTGGATATGGACAAGGACATCATCAAACCATCCGGGAGATGGATACGCCCACACCGGCTCTATGGAGGGTTTTCCCGTCACAAGGACAAACCCCGGATCAAGGCCGACAGCATCCAGCATGGCATATAAAAGCACGGCCCGGTCAATGGCATTCCCATAGCCATCCATCAAAGTTGTGTCTGCCGGAGAGACAAAGGAAAGGGGCATGGCATTGATCCCGGTATCAACCGGGCGGATATGCGTATCGACATAATCACGGATGGCGCATATTTGCATTGTATCATTATCCAGGCCTGCTACAAGCCCCTGCGCCTTTTTCCCTGCCTTTGCCCGCACAGATGCGGCATCTTCAAGCACAGCAGACATCCGCTCTGCATAAGAATCCCAGTCTCCGGATGAGATAAGGATAACAGGGTTAAAGGTTTCAATGGGAGGAAGGTCTTCTTCTTTTGTCACCGGTGGCATCCTTGAGACCTCAAAGGAATATTCATCCAGGCCTTTAGCATGGCTGACCTTTGTTTTTACGGCATCATCACCATCTGCATGCAAGGCCTCCATATGGAGCTCCATGCCCTCTGGCACGCGTATCACAACCCTCTTTTTCTCAATGGGTTCAAACCCCTTCATGGGCTCTTGTAAAGAGAAAAAGGACCTGTTCTCCTTGTGCGACACAATGGTATAATCAATGATCGATCCCTTCTCCACGCCGGGAAGGCTGACCACAAGGGTCTTTGATGCAGGGTAACGCGGGGCGTCACCCGCCCATTGAGCGTCCATGAGATTTATCTGCGTTGCCTGGATCTCCTGCACTTCGCCATCAGGAGAGATGACCCTTGCGTCCTTTACCTCAACCAGTTCCCAGGAAGGGTTGTATTTTATATGGATATCACTGAGCCCCTTTTTCCCGGCATAGGAGAGGACCTTTATCCTTCTATGCCGGGTGCGTATCCAGGTATGCGCATCCGCTATATCGCATTCAATAAAGTCATCCAGGACCACTGCATCCCCATTGTATTGTGCATACCAGGGGGGCGGCATGGAAAAGACCGGCATTTTAGATGTGTCCTTTTCTATGGCCGCAAGGGTCTTTTTAAGCAGCAGATAATTTTCTGGCGTGTATTTTTTCTGCTTGAGCTTAAAAACCCGCTCACCTGTAAGGAGATCCCCCTTAAGGACAATGGTGTTCGTCCATTGAGACCCTTTGTTTTTGATATCCTCACATAAGGGCAGGGTTTTTATCCGCCCTGTAAACCCTGAGAGGTCCATGCTCCATTCTTCCTGTACACCGCAGGGAAAACCGGTCTCCAGGGGGTATTTCCTTTTATTGAGCCCTGTATCTTTACAGATGAAGTTGACCATGCCGACTGAGCGCGCAAAAAAAGGCACGGGCAACATCCCGATACCTTTGCCACAAACAGGGAAACTCTCTATCTCAAAGTCAATCACTGCCTTTAATGGCCTTGACATGTCCATCATATCCTCTGGAAAGAGCCTGTATCCGGTCATGGTTGCACCGGGGGCAACCCTTGCAACCATCTTCTCAAAAAATGCACGCCGCTGTTGGTCAGTATGGCGCGCAAAATATCCGCGGTAGGCATTGTCATTTATACCGGCAAACTCCAGGGTCGTCTTCCATTCAAGGGTATTGTCTTTATCCAGCACGCCAGTGGAGACGATACGCATCATGTTCCTGGATGCTGTCGGCACAGGGCTTGTTTTCAGGGTTTCCCCTCCTGGCCTGGCCACAAGAAAACTCTGTCCTCCCAGGTACGCAGGAAAAAGCTCCCTTGTATTTTCATCCGTGGGATCCATGAGCATATATGTCCCGTTATCCCTGAGCACCCCGACTATGGCATGATTGAAAAAGGGCTGCGGAACCTTCGGGTCTTTTTCCGGCCCGTTCATGATGAGCACAGGGAAGGCATCGACCCCGGCGATTCGAAGCATGGAGACCAAAAGTGTGGCCTTGTCACGGCACACCCCTGCCCTGCGCTCAAAGGTCATGCTTGCAGGATGGGGTTCGTAACCAGGAGAGGTATCCTCCACAGTGATACCCAAATAGCGTATCCTCTGGGAAACCCATTGAAAGATGGCATAGATACGCCCCTGCGGGGTATCCAGGCCGTGGGTGAGGGCCTTTACCTTTTTTTTCATTTCCGGCGTGACCTGGTCTATGTGCGGTTTGCAGAGCCCCCAGTACCATGAAGAGATGTTCTCCCACCTGGGAATTGTACTTACAAGCAGGCGCTGCGAGACAGTATAGAGGGGGGGCATGGATGGCTCATCAAAGGCACGTGGCACATCCTGTGCTGTCCAGGTGTAGATGGTCTTGTCTTTATCGTGTATTATGGATGATTCAATGGTCCCGGGTATGGGTGCTTTGATCTCGATAGATCTCAGGGGCATCTTTTCAGGCGCAATAACCGTGTATCTATACAATATAAGGGGATCCATGTCCTCGAAGGTAACATAGTCGCTCCAGGTTCCGGGTACACGCGCACGTTCAAATACGTCATGGATGATAAAATGTATTGTGTCCTTGATACGGACATCGGGCAGCCCCAGGACAAGGACCCGGTTATTAGGATTGTAGATATTTGATTTCATCTGTGACGGCTCGACCATGACACGGGTGTTCTTTTCTATATCCACGGACATTACACTGCCGTCAGGATGGATAATTTCAACAAGGCTGAACCGCGTGGTATTATACGGGATGACAAAGGAGGAGGTAAGTCTCCGGTACCGGCGCTGGCCCTTTAAGGTAAGGACCTTTGCATAGCACTCATAATACTCTGTATAGGTGCCGTCGCTCTGGTAGCTGTCCCACTTGTTCTGTGCCACCTTTACCACATCTGCATCAGGATAAAGCGCAGCAGTGACCTCGCCCAGGGTCTCAACGACATTCTCAAGGGGCTGCCACTGCTGCGCACCACAGACAGGGACCCAGAAAATAACCGCCAGGAACGCCCATATAATAACCCGTCTTGCCATTATTTTTTTATATGTCATCTTATATGCCTTAGCATAAAACAGGTCATGGCCAAAGCAGATGTGACGCATGGCAGGCGCACTCACCCCCGCGAAAGTAGGGGCACGATTCATCGTGCCCCTACCAAGGCTGGTTCGGTGCTCCTGGATCCCCGCC
>JAYEKR010000254.1:0-9302 GCA_034661115.1 Thermodesulfobacteriota bacterium
CTTCGCGGGGATGACGGGAAAGGTGCGGGGATGACGGGAAAGGTGCGGGGATGACGGGAAAGGTGCGGGGATGACGATTTATTGCCAGAACTTATTGTGAACTTACCATAAAATATAATATCTCAAAAAAACAGGCGCACGATAAAAGGCTCACATCTGAACTCCCTGTCCAAAATCTTACCCGTAAGGATTTATAAAAGGACAAACGATTATGGAATATTCTTATCATTATAGTGTAAATGTTTTCACACATAGAACAAAAAAAACCAAGGACAGGCAAAACAACCTTTAAAACAGGCGGGTTGGCCTCCATGTACCATGGTATGCTTCTTGCTTTTTCACGATTATCCATTGATGGGGAGGTAATATTTTATGACAATGTTTATATCCAGGGGCATCAAAGCGAGCATCATCTTTTTCCTTATGATTGGTCTGAGCGGCTGTCTTGAGCCGGTAAAGGTCATTGAGAGCCCGCAAAAGGCAAGACCTGGTATCAAGTACCATGCAAGGATTGTCCAGGGCGGATCAGGGGAATATACAATCACCCAGGGAGAAGTTCCAGATGGTCTGGCTTTTTCTTCAGACGGGACCATTACAGGACAGGTAGACAGCCCGGTTTCTTTCAGCCTGACCATTGCAGACACAAACCCTGTCCTGGAAAACATCATTCCCTCCACAGACTTAGGCATGGTCTCCATACAGACCAATACAGACCAATATAAATGGACCGTTCTTGTCCATTTTGCCATAGACAACAATATCAGTTATTACATGGATGAAAAAATGGGCATTGTGGCCAATTACCTTGAGACCCTTGAAGGGATAAAGGCCTCTGACCTCAACAATGACATCTGTATCTTTGTAATGATGGATGCAGACAAAACTGACCGCTACGAAGAGGGCTACTACATGCTCACCGGTGGTGCCTTTGCCGATGATATCGTTGCAGCTACCTCCGAGATCAACTCAGGGGCCATGTCCTTTACCAAAGACTTTATGGATTATGCCCTGGGAAATACCGGGTATGGGTCAGAAAAATTCATGTATTCGGTATTCAACCATGGAAGCGGATTTGCTGACTCGGATAATATATACGGCAACAAATACGGAACGCCTGACGGGCTTCCCCCAGTAGACAGGGTATCAGGCGGCATGTCCACCCTTGGTATAGGCTTTGATGAGAACAGCGAGGATGACTGCCTGACACATTATGAACTCGGTGAGCTCAACAAATACCTCGGCGAGCAGATCGGGCACAAGGTCGACCTGTTTTATCCCTATGCCTGCCTCATGGGAGGGGTTGAACTTGCATACGAAATCCGTGATTATGCCGACTATATCCTGTTCTCAGAAGAGGCATTTCCTGCCGACTTCTGGTCATACGAGGCACTTGAAGAGATCATAGAAAACCCTGATGCAACAGGGCTTGATCTGGGAAAGGCATTCTGTGATTCGGCCCATGGGTATTTCAAACGCATTATCCTTTCCAGGGACTTTACACTCTCTGTCCTGGATCTCTCAAAAATGAACAATCTCTATGCGGCCATAAACACCTATTCAAATGCGGCAAAGACAGATATAGAGGACAATGATACCAATGCATTCTACAACCAGGCCGCAGATAACAGCTTCAGCATGCTCGAAGGGATCAAAAACGGAAATGATACAATCTCCAATTACTATTACCTGGACCTCGGCGACTACATGGACCATATCTGTGCATCAGGCACGATCGCAGAGACGGTAAAGGCGGAGGCAAACACAGTCAAAAATGCCATGGCCAATTCACTTGCCTACAAAACCTCATTTGGTCATGAAAACGCCTCAGGCATGACCATCTTTCATAATATACAGGGCTCTGACTATACATACTCCACAGTCCTTTATGGAGAACTCTTTGCGTTCGGAGACAATGCATGGACCGGGTATATGGAGGCACTGGAGCCCTGACGGCCTGCGCTCACAACCAAAGACGGGGAAAAGGCCTCACCGCTGAGGAGCAGAGGACGCGGAGTTGGATCCCTATATAATAACACAAAGATAACCGTCACCCCCGCCTGCCTGTGCGTCGCACGCAGACAGGCGAAAGCGGGGGTCCAGAAACGTGAATTACCTGGAACACTGGATTCCCGCCTTCGCGGGAATGACGGGAGGAGAACGGGAATGACGGGAGGAGAACGGGAATGACGGAGCCACCACTGACAGACCAAGGATAAAAAAACCTTGATGCCTGGTCTTTATTTCTGATATCTTTATTTTTGATATCTTCTTTTTCATTAAAACCTGTTACAGGGCATAGATGCGCAGTACGCGCGATTCGTTTTTTTATGAACAGGATAAAGAGGTGACAACAGCGATGAGATTCAAAGACATTGAAGACGTGAAGACACGGCTTGAAAATGCCGGGTATATCTGTTCGGACGAAATTGCCACAGTGGTCTTTCTTGCAGGGGCCACCGGCAAACCAGTACTGGTGGAAGGGCCTGCCGGGGTGGGCAAGACCGAACTGGCAAAGGCCGTGTCAAAAAGCCTGGGGATCGAGCTGATACGGCTGCAGTGCTATGAAGGGCTGGACGAGAGCAAGGCCCTCTATGAATGGGAATACGCCAAACAGCTGCTGTACACACAGATGGTCAAGGAAAAAATCTCATTGATTACCCAGGATACAGACACCCTTTCAGCGGCAGTGGACCGGATTGCCGCTGAGGAGGACGCATTTTTTTCCGAACGTTTTATCCAGCCGCGACCCCTCCTCAAAGCAATCATGGCAGAGGAGAAGACCACCCTGCTTATCGACGAGGTGGATAAATCCGACCCTGAATTTGAGGCCTTTCTCCTGGAGATACTGAGTGATTTTCAGATAACCATCCCGGAAATCGGGACAAAAAAAGCAAAAAGCATCCCACTCGTCTTTCTGACCTCCAACAATTATCGCGATATGAGCGACGCGCTCAAACGCCGGTGTATCCATCTCTACATCGATTATCCCGAACGTCAGATAGAAATACGCATTGTGGAGATGAAAAAACCGGGCATATCCCGAAGGCTGAGTGAAAACCTCGTGGATACGATCAAACGCATACGCGGGCTGGATCTCAAGAAAAAGCCATGTATATCAGAGACCCTGGACTGGGCGGAGTCTCTTGTCGCCCTGCAGGTGGAGGACCTTTCCGAACAGGTGATCGGCTCCACCCTTAACATGATATGCAAATACCGTTCTGATACACAGATGGTGCAGGACAATATGGCCAGGATCATCAAATCGGCGGGCTGACATGGTCAGTATGGTCATGGACTTCGCATCCTGCCTGAGGACCGGGGGGCAGCGCATATCAACTTCAGAGGTTTTGGACTGCGTCCATCACCTGGAACTGATCGATGTACTGGATGAATCACAGTTCAGGGCCGTATTAAGGTCCAATTTTGCAAAGAGCCGCAGGGAACAGAGCCGTTTCGACCAGACATATAATCTTTTTTTCCATGAGCTGCACCTGAACACCAACCTGGCGCAGATAGACTCCATGGCGGACAAGACCGAAGAGATGCTTAAGATGCTCAATGAGCAGGCAAACGATGACCCGGTAAAAGGTGCGATCATTGATTTTCTTTCAGGAAGGCCCAGGGCCTTCCTGGGCGAGATAAGACAGCTTGAGACAACAGACCAGGACAACTCCCTGGCCCCAAAGAAGTTCAATCTAGCTCCCCTGACAGAGAGACTGGAAATCCTCGTCGGGATCAACCGTATCCGTGATATGGTCAGGGAGATCCTGGAGACCAGCCCTTCGGCCTTTGGATCACAGGAGAAAGATCAACTATATGCCCATTTCAACGGACGCCTGGAAAGCGCATTCAGGATCCTTACACATGAACCCAGGCCGCATAATGAAGGACTTCGGCTTATAAAGGCACATGAAAAACATGTGGGGACACTGGGACAAAAGGCTTTTTCCGCACTTACCCCGCAGGAGATCGAAGAGATGCGGGGGGTTATCGACGGCCTTGTACGCAAGCTCAAAGACATTGTGACCCTGCGTTATTCAAGAAAATCAAGGGGACTTCTGGATGTCAAGAAGACACTGCACCTGGCCAACAGATACAATGGCATACCAGTGGAGATCGCCTTTCGGAAAAGACCCCCGAGAAAGGCGAAGATCGTAACCCTTTGTGATGTATCCAGCTCGGTATGGTCCGCGGCCCGGTTCATGCTGGGAATACTCTATTCCCTTCAGGACTGTTTCAGCAAGGTCAAAAGCTTTGTCTTTGTGTCCGACCTTGATGAGGTGACAAAGATATTTGAGGAGCATGAGGTGAACTATGCAATTGAAAAGGTCCTCAACGAGGCAGATATCGACTACCAGGCATCAACCGACTACGGGGCGACCTTCCGGCAGTTCAGGTCTGAATACATGGATATACTCAACCACAAGACAACCCTTATCATTGTCGGGGATGCACGCTCGAACTATTTTAATCCAGAGGCGGAAATACTCTCAGAGATGAGGGAACACTGCCGGAGGGTCATCTGGCTCAACCCGGACCCAATAAGCACCTGGTACACCGGAGACTCTGAGATGTCCACCTACCGGCCATACCTCAATGAACTCAGGCCATGCCGCAACCTCAATGAACTTATATCCTTTATAGAAGACCTTGTCTTGTAATCATATCATGTCCTTCATATTTTCCAGTGAATCCTCCAGGTCCACCTCGATAACAGCAAAAAACATGGCTTCCAGTCTGAGTTTCCGGGTATAAGGCAGACCCATCAGGGCTATTGTCGGATCCGGATTGAGAGAGATTCCGGCCTTGTCCAGTACATGGTTAGAGACCTTCAGGATATTGAACAGTGGATCGTCCGGATCATTATATTCCTCCGGTCTGTCCTGCATGGAGACGATTTTGCAAAAGCGCTCATCAAAGTGCATCTTCTCAAGGATCATCGCTCCTGCCCTGGCCTGGAAGGCATTGAGGATCTCATTAACAATATTATCATTCACATCCATGGCCTGTTTCATGTTCTCATAATATTTATTGAGGGTATTCAATATAGAGACCGTACCGATATCATGCAGCAGGCCCAGAAGGTAGGCATCCTCTGCAATGGACTTCAAATTTATCTGCTCTGCGATCCTTTTGCCACACAGGGCGCAGCCCAGAGAATGTTCCCAGTTCATCTGGAAAAGGTCATGGAAACGCTTTCCTTTACTGTGGAACGCGCCCTTGAGGGATACGGTCATGAGAAAATTCTTGATGGTTTTCAGGCCGATCCTCGATATTGCACGATCCACATTGCGTACCTTTGCCAGCCCTGCATAAAAGGAAGAATTGGAAAGGTTCAGAACCTTGATCGTCAGGGAGGGGTCCTTTTCTATGACTTCTGCCAGCTTTTGTATGCTGACGTTTTCATCCATCAGCATACTGTGCAGGTTCGATGCCATATTATCCATTATTGGCAGGGAAATCTCCTCTGCCGCCAATTCATGTTCAATAATCTCTTTGAGTGATACCTTTGCAGCCATTAATGCTCCACCATCTTCATGATCTCTTCGATTGGTCTTGGCCTGTGCGTATACGGCACATGTTTTATGACCTCTTCAAAGGTTGTCTCGCCTTTAAGCACCTTGATAATCGCATCTTCAAGCAGGGATACCATACCCGTATGTTCAAGGCTTATCTTGCGGATCTGGTAACTTGTCTTTTTTTCCAGGATTGCATCCTTGATGGGCTCGTTCAGGACAAGGATCTCATAGACCCCGATGCGCCCGGTGTAACCCGTGTAATTACAATGCCTGCACCCTGCACCCTTACAGAGATCATACCCCTCAATATCCTCAGGATTAAGCCCCACTTTGAGTATCTCACGTGGTTCAGGGGTATAACTTTCTTTGCAGAAGGGGCATACCTTTCTTAAAAGCCGCTGTGCAACGATGGAAAGCACTGTGGAAGAAATCATGAAGGTCTCGATGTCCATGTTCATCAAACGGATAATTCCGCCTATGGAGTCCTCTGTATGAAAGGTTGTAAATACCTTGTGCCCGGTAAGCGCGGCCTCCACCGCAACCTCCGCGGAATATTTATCCCTCATCTCGCCCAGGACAACTATATCCGGATCCTGTCTGACTATGGCCTTGAGTGTCTCTTTAAAGGAGAGACCTATATAATCATTTATCGAACATTGTATGATGCCGTCAATGATGTATTCCACCGGATCCTCTGCAGTAATGATCTTGATGGAGGGATCATTGCAGTAGTCGATGGAGCTGTACAGGGTTGTGGTCTTTCCTGAACCCGTGGGGCCGGTGATGATGACCACGCCCGATGTCGGCATGAGGACCTCATCTATATACATCTTGAGCGTTCCCTGGGCAAAGCCGAGATCTCTGAGGTCATTGAGTCCTTTTTTCTTACTTAACAGGCGCATAACGATATTCTCGCCGTTTACCGTGACATAGGATGAAAAACGGATATCGATCTTCTGCGAATAATAGGTGTACTCTATCTTTCCGTCCTGGTGATGACGTTTATTCGCGATGTCTGCACCTGCCATGATCTTAAGCCGACTGGTTATCATGTCATGCAGGTGTTTGGGAAACTCGGTTTTCTGGACGAGAACCCCGTCCTTACGAAATCTCACCCTTGTCTTTTTTGCCAGTGGTTCTATGTGAATATCGCTTGCATCATCGTCAATGGCAGACTGGAGGATATAATCGACCAGCCTGACAATATCCTGCTCTCCTTTTTTGCCCTGGATCTGAAAATCCTCGACCTTGTGGGTGCCGGACTCATATCCGTCCAATGACTCGACAATATTGGATTTTGTGGAAATAGCCGGAATGATATTATCACCAAAGGCCTCCCTGGCCGCCTTAATGGCATCTTTATCCATGGGATCCTTGAATATGACGATAACGCCGTTATTGTCCCTGGAAAAAGGTATGAACTGATGCTGCTTCATGTATCTTACAGAGATCTGGCGCAAGAGTTTTTTGTCTATGATCCGAAGGTCAGGCTCTATAAAAGGGCAGTCCATCTGTTCCGAAAGGGCCTTGCACAAGTTCAGCTCATTGATCATCCCCGCATCGACAAGGACATCTCCAAGACGCTTATTCTCTGTCTTCTGGAGTTTAAGTGCCTTTTTGAGCTGATCATTCGTGATGAATTTCATTTCAATGAGGAAATCACCGAGCCTCAGATGCCTCTTGTGTTTCTTCATAACCTCTTTGATCTGAGATTCATAGACGTAGCCGAGCTGAACGAGTACATCGGAAAGACGCTTTTTTTCTTCAAGCTTTGAATGAATCCTTTGCGCCCGTTTCAGCTGGTCTTTGTCAATCACACCTTCTTCAAGAAGGAACCGGCAGATATCATAGGACTTATCCTCTTCTTTCTTCTCAACGGGATCCATAATCTTTTTTTGCTCCATTACTATTCCATATCGTTTTTCCCGCACAAAAACTTAACCCGCTTTTTCTGCAGGTTTTTTGTACCCTCTCAAATCTTATGGCATTATCTTGCAGATCAGTAACAGCTCAACGAATCGGGGTAAACCCCTTATGATTAAAACCCAGACAAGGACCCCAAAGATTTAGGAATTCAGGCGTAACCCTTTTATAGTAGGGGCAATCCCTTGTGGTTGCACCTTGCATGTTACCATTCAACGACAGGGCAGACACAAAGGTCTGCCACTACCATCTGGAACACTGGATTCCCGCCTTCGCCTGCCTGCTGCAGGCAGGCGGGAATGACGGGAGGGGAACAGGGATGACGGGAGGGAAACTGGAATGACTGTGTTGGTGTTCCTGTCTTTTTCATATAAACCCCTTGAACTCTCTGGAACCATCGGATACTTCTAAACCCCAGGGGGAATCAAAGGCCATGACAATTCACCGGATGTCTCCAGTAGCGCAAAGATATGCAGGGTTTGCCAGAAAAGATATTGCACCAAGAAAAGACCTGCATGACCTCACGGATATCCCCATGGACCTGTGGCAAAAAATGGCCACCCAGGGTCTCTTCTCTCTGGTCTTCCCCTCTGAATTTGATGGGGCCGGAAAGGATGCCCTGGACTTGTCACAAGCGACCCAGGCCCTGGCCATGGAAGGCAAAAATATGGGCATGGTGGCATCCTGGCTCATCCCCCAGATAATCGGCCGTTTTATCTTCATGCGATTGGGTTCCCGTGAACAGCATGAACGATATCTTCCATCCCTGGCCCATGGAAAAACCATCCCCTGCCTTGCCATCTCAGAGCCCTCTGGAGGTGCACATCCGGCCCGAATGAACACAACCGCAAACCAAAAGGGAGATTATTATATCCTGAACGGCGAAAAGACCATGCTGACAAACGCACCCATTGCAGATCTCTTCCTTGTTATTGCCATAACAAAAGAAAGTGGGGATCGCCGGGAATTTACCGCCTTTATCATAGACAGGGACACACCTGGCCTGAGCCTGACAAAAAAGACAATGCTTGATTTCCTGAGGCCCTCTGTACACGGAGGCATTATTCTCAAAGACTGCAAAGTGACAGACAAAAACATCCTTGGCAAAAAAGGACAGGCATACACAGATATCGTGCGTCCATTCAGGGGCATTGAAGACACCTTTATAGCCTCGGCTCTGGCAGGCGCATTAAAGGCACACGCCAGAGCTCTGGTAAGGATGATCAAGGACCAGATACCATCACCCCATAACAATAGCCTCTGCATCGAGACATCAGAGATCACGGCCATGGCACACTCCATGGGTATCCTTGCAGAAAATGCCGCCACCATGCTGGAGGCCCGGGAGATGACAAAAGACCACAGTCTTGTCATGATAACCCTGCGCGACATGGGGGTTCACTCCCTGGAGAAGGTCACAGGGATCATCAAAGAATATAACCTTGATACAGACATATCATGGGATCAGGCACACAAGGACCTGGTTATGGCATCACAATTCGCAAAAAAGACCAATGACCTCATGAAGATAAAGATCGCGCATGCAGATATAGCGCATTGCGTGCCATGATCCATGGTTGGCATGGCAAACGCAAAAGCGGATCAAAAACAGTTATCAGGTAAAGTTTGCGCAGTGAACCCTGAACCCTGAACTTTGAACCTGTTTTTCCCATATAAATAATGATAGGTTGAACACCAGGAGGCGTATAATGACAAAATGTATAATAACAAGACATGGATATATCATGGCTATTCTGGTCATTGCTGTATGCCTGGCCCCTTGTCTTGCCTGGCCAAAGGCAACTGCCTTTGTTAAAGACCCGGTATTCGATGCAGGAGATGTATTTCAGGGAAAGGTTA
>JAYEKR010000255.1:0-9278 GCA_034661115.1 Thermodesulfobacteriota bacterium
TCTATGGGTGTCTGGGGCTTGGAAGCTGTGTGGATGCCTGTTCGTTTGATGCCATCCATATGGGGATAGATGGTCTCCCCCATGTGGACAAGGTGAATTGCGTCGGCTGCGGGGAGTGTGTGGATGCCTGTCCGCGGGACATCATAGAGCTGGTGCCTAAAGATTCCTCATGTGCCGTAGGGTGTATCTCAAAGGACAAGACCAAAGACATGAAGGCCTTTTGCAAGGTCGGATGCATCAAGTGCGGTCTTTGTGAGGACATATGTCCCTATGATGCAATAGACCTGAAGGCAGGGCCCGCGGTTATCGATCAGGCACGCTGCCGGCATTGCATGTTATGTGTCGGTGTCTGCCCCACAGGGGTTATCGATATGATGCATCAGGTCCAGAAGGTAGAGATCTTGGCGGAAAAATGTACGGGGTGCGGTATATGCGAGCAGGTCTGTCCTGTGAATGCCATCTCCGGCAGGATAAAGGAGCCATACCATGTTGACCCGGCCGCCTGTATCGGGTGCGGCCTGTGTATGGCGAAATGTCCGGCAGCAGCGATTGAAAGGGTGATATCATGAAGACATTTAAGGGCGGGATCCATCCCCCGGCAAGCAAAGAACTTGGTATGGACCTGAAAATTGTCGATATGCCCCTTGGCTCAGAGTACAGGGTGCTTCTTCAGCAGCATATCGGTGCACCGGCAAAGCCTTTGGTTACAAAGGGGGACATGGTTAAAAAAGGCCAGGTACTCAGCGAGCCCCTCGGGTTTGTCTCTGCCCCTGTTTATGCGCCCACCTCGGGTATTGTAAGGGGGATTTCAAAAATCGTGCACCCGGTGACAGGTCTCCTGGCCCCGTGCATCTATATCGATGCGGATGGAAAGGATGAATGGGCCCAAGGTCTTCCCCTTGAAAGGGATCCCCTTGAGATGGACCCCGGCGATCTCAAGGGTTTAATCCAGTCGGCCGGCATAGTGGGCATGGGAGGCGCCACCTTTCCCACACATGTAAAGCTGTCTCCTCCCAAGGACAAACCCATTGATACCTTTATTGTCAATGGGGCGGAGTGTGAGCCGTACCTGAATGCGGATTATCGTCTCATGCTCGAAGAGCCGGAGCGTATCATTGGCGGTATACAGGTGGTGATGAGGATACTGGGCCTCTCAGAGGCCATTATCGGTATTGAGTCAAATAAGCCCGAGGCAATAAGGGTAATGAAAGAAAAGGTACCGGGTACAATAAGGGTGGAACCGCTCAAGGTCAAGTACCCGCAGGGCGCGGAAAAACACCTTATCGATGCCGTAATTTCCCGCAAGGTGCCTTCCGGAGGCCTGCCCATGGAGGTGGGCGCAGTGGTCCAGAACGTCGGCACGTGCGCCGCGATATGGGATGCCTGTTCAAGGGGGATACCCCTTATTGAACGTATTACCTCTGTAACCGGAAGGGGTATTGCCGAACCCCGGAATATACGTGTAAGGGTCGGGACACCTCTCAATGATGTCATCGCATTTTGCGGTGGCCTCAAGGATGCCTCAAAGATCATATATGGTGGACCCATGATGGGGATCGCCCAGTATTCTTTGGATATTCCTGTTATGAAAGGGACCTCCGGAGTGCTTGTGCTTACTGCCGAAGAGACCAACCTCGATTCGTTTTCCGCATGCATAGGGTGTGGGCGATGTATAGATGCCTGTCCCATGCAGCTGAATCCGTCGATTTTGAGCAAGTGCGGTGAAAAAGGGTTGTGGGAACAATCCGTGGAGTTCGACCTCCTTGACTGTGTTGAATGTGGCAGCTGTACCTATGTTTGTCCGGCAAACCGGCCGATTGTACATTTTGTAAAACACCTGAAGGCACTTCAGCGGAGTGCAAAGGCAAAAGAGGCATAAAATGAAGGATATTTATATTTCCAGTTCACCGCATATACGATCGGATGAAGATGTTGCATGGATCATGCGTCAGGTCATATACGCACTGATCCCCGGTGCATTGGTGGGGATCTATTTTTTCGGCCTGCCTGCACTGATGGTCATTTTGATCTCGGTTGTATCGTGTATGGTTATCGAGGCCCTTGCGCAGAGGGTCATGCGTGCCAAAAACACGCTGAGCGATGGTTCGGCCGCGCTTACAGGGCTGCTCCTGGCCATGAATCTGCCCTCAGGCGCGCCCTGGTGGCTCATTGTCACGGGTGCGTTCATAGCGATCATTATAGGTAAACAGGTCTATGGGGGCCTGGGCAACAACCCCTTTAACCCGGCCCTGGTGGCAAGGGTATTTCTGCTCATATCCTTTCCGGTGCAGATGACCTCATGGCCTGCTCCAAGATCATTTTTCAATGAACAGGCCGATGCTGTGAGCGCTGCAACACCCCTGGGTGAACTCAAGGAGCTGATATTTGCGCATTCAGACATAACTGCCCTGGCCGGCAAGGGGCTCATGGATCCTTTTTTGGGCAATATCGGGGGGTCTCTGGGTGAGATATCCGCGCTGGCGCTTATTCTTGGGGGCCTGTACCTTATTTTGAGAAAGGTCATAACCTGGCATATCCCGGTATTTTTTATCGCCACGGTTGCTGTCTTTACCGGTATCTTCTGGATGATTGATCCTGATATGTATGCGTCTCCGGCATTCCATATGCTTTCAGGAGGCCTGATCCTTGGTGCTGTCTTTATGGCAACGGACATGGTTACCTCGCCCATCACGATTAAGGGCAAGATCATCTTTGCCATGGGGTGCGGTCTGATTACCGCGGTCATCAGGTTGTGGGGCGGTTATCCCGAGGGCGTATCCTTTGCCATCCTTATCATGAACGCTTTTGTCCCCTTGATAAACAGGGGCACAGGGCCGAAAAAATTTGGAGCTGTATCATGAAGGAAATTATAAGGCTTTTGGTGGCTTTGACCGCTGTTTGCATGATTGCGGGGCTTTCTCTGTCATACGTCAATAAGATTACAAAGGAGCCCCGGGCCTATCAGGACCGGCTTGAGCTTGTCAACGCCCTTAATATGGTTCTGCCTGACCACGATAATGAGGCGGATAAGGATTTTATTTGTGTCGGAAAAACGAAGTATTATTTTTCAAAGGCCCAGGGAAAAATCAACGGGGTTGCCTTTGTGTGTTCAACCGACAAGGGATATAGCGGGTTGATAAGGGTTATTGCAGGGGTCAGGCCCACAGGAGAAATAGTGGGTATAGGTATCCTTGAACACAAGGAGACCCCGGGACTCGGGTCGAAGATCGCAACCCGGGCATTTAGGGACCAGTATAAGGGTAAATCCCTGGACAATGCAGAATGGAAGGTCAAAAAGGATGGCGGAGGGTTTGATCAGATATCAGGCGCCACCATATCACCCAGGGCTGTAACCCTTGCCGTCAAGGAAGGGCTCATGGAGTTCCGGGCGAATCGTTCAGGGATTTTTGGAGGCCATGATGTCGTTCAATAAGGAATTAATAAAGGGTATATGGAAGGAAAACCCCATCTTTGTGCTTGTCCTGGGTATGTGTCCGGCCCTTGCGGTTACAACAAGCGCCATAAACGGTCTTGGCATGGGGCTGGCAACGGCCTTTGTTCTTTTATGCTCAAATATCGTTGTGTCCATGGTACGCTCCATTGTTCCGGAGCGTGTGCGTATTCCAACCTATATTGTTATCATTGCATCCTTTGTGACAGTCGTTGACCTGTCCATGAGTGCATATTTCAGGCAGTTGCATCACGCATTGGGGCTGTTCATACCCCTTATTGTGGTCAACTGTCTTATCCTGGGCAGGGCCGAGGCCTTTGCCTCCAAAAATTCTATCCTAATGTCCATTGCAGATGCCCTTGGTATGGGTGGAGGGTTTACCCTGGGTCTGGTTATACTTGGAAGCATACGCGAGATCCTTGGCAATGGGACATGTTTTGGTCTCGATCTCTTGGGCAGCGGGTATAATCCGGCACTTATCATGATTTTGCCACCGGGCGCCTTTCTGGCCCTGGGGTGCCTTACGGGGTTTTTTGCAGCCATGAAGATATACAGAAAATCCGATCGCCATTGAGGCAGCCAGTAAAGCATACAGGGGGAGGAATATGTCGGTTAAGATATTGGAAAAACAGCAGTTATCTGAAAACGTTTTCAAGCTGGTCTTTGATGCGCCCAAAATTGCAGGTAAGCGCAAACCTGGCCAGTTCGTTGTACTCCGGATACATGAGGAAGGGGAACGTATTCCCCTGACCATTGCGGATGCGGATTCCGAAAAGGGCACGGTCACCAATATTTTCCAGACCGTGGGTAAGTCCACCACGCATCTGTCTGACCTGGATGTGGGTGACGAGATAGCAGATATGGTGGGACCTCTGGGCCGGCCAACCCATATTGAAAAGGTCGGCACTGTGGCGTGTATTGGTGGTGGTGTGGGCGTTGCCCCGCTACATCCTATTACGCAGGGATTCAAGGCGGCCGGGAACCATGTGATGGCCATTATAGGCGCACGCGACAAGGACCTTATCATCATGGAAGACGATATGAGGGCTGCATCGAATGAGCTCTTGATTGCCACGGATGACGGATCGTTCGGTTTTCACGGTTTTGTAAACCAGGCCCTGGAAGAGACCTACCTGAAAAAAGGCATAAAGGTCGATCTGGCGGTGGCGATCGGGCCGGTGCCCATGATGATGGCGGCCTGTAATACAACAAAGAAATACAATATTCCAACACTTGTTTCGCTAAATTCCATCATGGTGGATGCCACGGGCATGTGCGGTGCATGCAGGGTCAGTGTCGGGGGAAAGACAAAGTTTGCCTGTGTTGACGGGCCGGAGTTTGACGGCCACCAGGTTGATTTCAAGGAATTGATAAATCGTCAGCATATATATATTGACCAGGAAAAAGAGAGCCTTGATCGTTATTGTACAGGCAGGCAATCAAGGGGGGCAGAATAACCATGGATATGAAGGAAAGGATGAAGATACCAAGGCAACCAATGCCTGAGCAGGAAGCACATATAAGGGCAAGGAACTTTGATGAGGTACCCCTTGGATTCACGCCTGAAACCGCAAAGATAGAGGCATTGAGGTGCATACAGTGCAAGAATCCCGCCTGTGTGGATGGTTGTCCGGTTGGAGTGGATATACCTGGGTTTATTGCATTGGTGGCCGAAGGTGATTTTATGGGCGCGGCCCGCAGGATCAAGGAAACAAATGCCCTGCCGGCTGTATGTGGGAGGGTATGTCCCCAGGAGGATCAATGTGAAATCGTGTGTGTAAGGGGGAAAAAGGCAGAACCCGTTGCCATAGGCCGTCTGGAGCGTTTTGTGGCCGACTATGAGATGGCGTCCGGAGAGGTCTCTGTGCCAAAGGTCGCCGCATCTACCGGCAAACGTATAGCGGTCGTGGGTTCTGGTCCTTCCGGTCTTACAGTGGCGGGCGATCTTATAAAACTCGGCCACGAGGTCACGATACTCGAGGCCCTGCATAAACCCGGAGGTGTTTTGGTATATGGCATACCAGAGTTCCGGTTGCCAAAGGACATTGTCGCCAGGGAGATCGATGGCCTGGTAAAGATGGGCGTAAAAATGGAAACATCCAATGTCATAGGGAAAATAGCCACGGTGGATGAGCTCTTTGAAGAGGGATATGATGCGGTGTACCTGGGGACAGGCGCAGGGCTTCCCTCGTTCATGAATATCCCGGGCGAGAACTATAACGGGGTCTATTCCGCGAATGAATACCTGACCCGGTCCAACCTGATGAAGGCATACAGGTTCCCTGAGTATGATACCCCGATCGTCAAGGGAAAGCATGTGGCGGTTCTCGGCGGTGGAAATGTCGCCATGGATTCGGCGCGTACCGCCATGAGGCTCGGCGCAGATCATGTCTATCTGGTTTACCGCCGGTCAAGGGTGGAGATGCCTGCACGTAACGAGGAGATCCACCATGCGGAAGAAGAGGGCATAGAGTTCCATCTTCTGACAAACCCGATCAGGCATATAGGGGATGACAAGGGATGGGTAGTGGGCATGGAATGCCTCAAGATGGAACTCGGCGAGCCGGACGACTCCGGCAGAAGAAGGCCGGTCCCCATTAAGGGAAGTGAGTTTGTGCTGGACGTGGACACTGTCGTGGTTGCCATCGGCGCCGGTGCAAATCCCATTGTACAGGATACCACCCCCGGACTGGAAACAAACAAATGGAACTATATCCAGGCAGATGAGTCCACTGGACAGACTTCGAGAGAGGGTGTCTTTGCAGGCGGCGATATAGTGACAGGCGCTGCAACGGTGATCCTTGCCATGGGTGCGGGAAGAATGGCCGCAGACGCTATCCATAAATATGTGATGTCAAAATAAAACCAGTGTCTTGCTAGAGATAAGGGCCGTTGCCATTGGCAACGGCCCTTTTTTGATGGATGTTTCCCTTTCGTCAGTTTCCAGTTTCCAATTTCAGCGGCAATTGTTCATGAAACGGTCAGCCGCTATTTTTTTGATTGTGAGTGATTGATTAAGGTGTTACCCTGAAATGCCGATATATTAATGATAAGGGGTGATTTATGGCTGGTGCTGCCGATATCTCGACCATGCTTTCGCAGGCAGGAAGGATTGAAAAGATCAATCAGAGTCCGTTCAGCAATTCAGAGATTGCCAAGCAGATCCTTACCGATCAGGAGGCGCAGGAAAGGCTCAGGCAACACCGTGAGGTGAATGCCTCAAAAAAAGGCGACGAGATCCATACCCGAGACCGCAAAAAAGGCAGTGGTTCCGGGGAACAGGGAAAGTCACCCCGCAGTCATAAAGGTGCACAGGAGACATCAAAACCGGATGAGAACAGTGACAATACCCATCTCATCGATGTGGTGATATAGGATTGGATCTTCCGGGTATTTTCTTCTATGGACAGATAATTATCCTGGTTATCCTGACAGGGGTGGTCGTTTTGATGATTATCAAAGACAGGGGGAAAAAAAGGCTTCTGGGTAAGCTGAATGGGCTTGATGAAATTATAGACCGGACCCAGAGTCTCTCTGATGGGCTTGCTGAACAGATCAAGGAACGATCAGATATTGTATCCAGGCTTACAGGGGATCTGGATCGCCGGATTGCCAGGGCAGAGGTATTGCTTAATGACCTGGAATCGGACATGGATTCCATGGATCGGCATGCCGCAGCTGCGACCAGGGCCTTTTCAAAAAACGATGTAATGCGGCTCATTGACAAGGGTCATGATCCCCATGAGATTGCCCGGATGACGGGTATTCCCATTGGAGAGATCCAGCTTATGATCCGGGTTCATGAAGATTCAGGGCAATGATCCCGATTGCTCCCGCCGGTAATATTCCAAAGAGCATCACGGTAAAAGGCAGCAGTCTTGCATCATTATCCATGGGTCGTAATGTGATCGCCACGGTCCTTTCCCGTCCCAGCCAGGGTCTTGCTTTGGTTTCCATGTTTGGAGCAAAAGTGATGGTCGAGACCACCATGGAGCTTGAAAAGGGCCAGGTTCTCAACCTCAAGGTCCATGAAACCCAGCCCCGGGTGGTTCTCAAACCGGTTGAGACGGAGTCGATGCCCAAGGCAAAGATGGAGGCCCTGCTGGAAAACCTGACCAGAGGCCTTGAAAAAGGAGATCTCAGATCCTTCAGGGTCCAGGACCTTCTCCATCGACTTGTTTCATCCCCTCAGAGGGATCTTATGGATCCTGCCATGCTGAATGCCTTTTTGAAAGAGGTGATACAGTATCCCTCCGGCCTGGCCTTTTTTTTGGTCCCCTTTCTGGATCCGGATGGCCGTGGGCTGGCCAGGGGCGTAATATGCAGGGATGATGATGCGGGTTATGTGATTGATTTCCACGTGGAGACCGATCACCTTGGCATGATCGGAATTCGAATCCTTGCTGGCGACGGCATCGATGTGGAGATCCAGACCATAGATGACGGGGTGGCGGACCATATACGTTCTCATCTCAAAATGTTGTATGATCGCCTGGTTGATTTCGGGATAAGGCGTCTTGAGGTGGTTAAGGGATATCCTGCCGAAGGGATGTCCGAAGGCGTGGATCTGCTTGTATGAGCGAAAAACCTCCAAAGGCGGTTGCCGTACAATATAAAAGGGGCCAGGACAGCGCACCAAGGGTCACGGCCAAGGGGCAGGGCTCTATTGCAGAAAAGATCCTGAGCCTTGCAAGACAGAAGGGTGTTCAGATACACAAGGATTCAGCCCTTGTCGAGGCATTGTACCGTCTGGATATCAATCAGGAAATACCAGAGGACCTCTACCAGGTCCTGGCCGAGGTCCTGGCCTTTGTGTACGAGATGAACAGGCTTCGGGGCGGGCAGCAGGGATAAAAGACTGATTCGCAGGGTTGCTGTTTGCAGGTGCCGTGCTTTACCTGGTCAGCGATGCAATTTTCCTTTACCAATGGAAGCTGTATCACCTGTGACGGCAGCCAGCTTGCATGAGATTGTTTTATTCGGCCAGATCCCTTATTGCCGCCTTATCCAGTATCCGTATATAGCGGCCTTCTACCTGGATCATATTGTCCTGGATCATCCTTCTGAGTGACCTGGAGAGGGTTTCCGGGGTTGCCCCAAGAACCTTGGCGAGCTCCCTCTGACTGAAGGGCATCAAAAAGGTGTCATCCTTGTCCATGGATACAGAGAGCATCAAAAAGGATGCCAGTCTTTGAGGGATTTCCTTTAAGGCCAGGGCCTCTATCATCTCCATGGATTCCTTGAGGCGCATGGAGAGCTCAAAGACCAGGTTTATCAGCAGGGATGGCTCATCATAGGCTGTTTTTTCAAGTGCCTTTCTGGAAAAGAGCAGCATCCGGCTTTTTTCCATGGCCACGGCACTGGCCGGGAAGACAGTCCCGGTGAATACCGTGCATAATCCGAGCAGGTCACCAGGCCCAAAGATATGTATGGTCTGTTCCTTGCCGTTAAAGGAGCTTTTGGACAGCTTGATCCGGCCTTTTTGCAAAAGGTACAATGCGTCGGTCTTATCACTGTCCCCCACGATGATCTGTCCCGCGGCATAGGTCTTTTCGCGGGCCGAGCGTGCGAGAAAGACAAGCTGATTGTCCGGCAACTCCCTGAAGAGGGGAACGGAACTTATAAATTCTAACCACTGCATGATCCCTGTCCTTTCTTGACCTACGTCAATGACTGTTTTTCTGAGTCTGATAAATACAAATACCATATTTTAATACCAAAGATGCGGTTTTAATGCCACATTCAAAAAGGAGGCAGTCGAGTTATGGGCAAGGACAATAAAAAAGGGATAGATCGAAGGTCTTTTTTAAAGGTTGGTGCATCCCTG
>JAYEKR010000256.1:0-32032 GCA_034661115.1 Thermodesulfobacteriota bacterium
AAATCCCGGCAGGTCCGGCACCGACAATTACCACATCAGCCATAGGTCCCCCTTTTTCTCAACAGCGTTATAGTCCCCACACAAACGGCTGCCGCATTCGCGGTCCAGGCAGCCACCACGGGCAAAAGCACTCCACTGCCGCCCAGGGCCTCCATGGCGGAAGACAATGCCCAGTATCCAAGCCCGAACATGACCCCGGAGGCAATCCCCCTCGCAATCCCGCCTGTCCTTGGAAACCGCAGGCCAAAGGGCAGGACTAGAAGGGTCATGATCATGGGTGATACGGCAAAACTTATCCGAGAGTGAAAAGCGGTTTCGATCCCCGAAGAGGATATCCCCTCCTGTTGGAGGCGTTTTATATAGGTCCACAGCTCGCCGATGGTCAGCACTTCTGGTCTGGGTTCTGCCATAACAAGATCCTGCGGCCCGCGATCAAGGGGGATCGTTGTACCACCATGGTATGTGTTTATCCCTGAAGACTGGTCAAGACAGAGTGTAGTTACACCGTTTGCCTCCCATGAGGCATGGTTCCATCTTGCACTCTCTGCCGTAACAATAGAGGTCAGCACCCCTGCATCCATACCATAACACGTGACATTGAGCATCCTGCCCTTTACAATATCAAGGTAGTCAACCCGGTAGATTGAGTCCCCCACCTTGAACCTGCCTCCGCTTACGCTGAACGCCCCTTTGACATCCCGGTTCCTGATATAGATATCCTCCATACGGTCTGCCTGACGCTGCGAGACAGGGTACACATAAAAGGATATCCCGATCATGATAAGGGTGACGCCCAGCCCAAGCACGATATAGGGCATGTATATCTGCCTCACAGATATGGAACAGGCCTGCATGGCAATGGTCTCTGAATACCGGGAAAACAGGGCCTGGGCACTGAGTATCCCAAGGCACAGGGAAAAAGGCATGACCCAGAAGATCACCTCAGGGATGGAAAAAGCCACGTATTTCACGATGATGTCAATCCCTGTATCGTGTTCCGCAAACATGGACATATCGCCGAAAAAACGCGAGAGCACCACAAGCAGCACAATGCCGGCAAGGGTTGAAACCCACATGATAGCGGCCTTTTTTATGATGTATCCAAACAGGGTCATGGATCTCATATATATCCCCTCTTGCGCCGGAACAGCCATATTCCGATAACCGCCAGGCCAAACACCGCATCCGGCAGCCAGGAGCCGACAACTGGATTCAACACCCCTGCATCCACAAGGCGATCAGAAAAGATAAAGACCAGATAATAGCATAAAATGGTCCCAAGCCCCATAACAAACCCGGTATAGCGGGTTGATCGCTGCTGCCGGATACCGAAGAGCAGCCCTGTGGCCCCGAGGATGAGATTCAGCACAGGAAAGGCAAGGCGGTCATGGTATTCCTTTACCCATGATGGGTATCGGTTTTTGTCTATCCTGCGGCCCAATTCCACCTGGGTTGCCATTGTGCGGTACCGGATCCCTATATCCCGGTTCAAATCCATATCCAGGCCAAAAAGGTAGGTATCAAAGGTCATGAACCTGCTGACATCCTTGTTATCCATAAAAATGCTTCCATTTTCAAGCCTCATCATCGCCCTTGAACCATTGCCTCCGGCATTATCGATGACATCCATGGTGCCCCTGGCCGCTGTAATGATCCAGTGATCTTTGGTCTCGATAAATATACCGGAAATCTCTTTATTTACAGGGTCCACAAAATCCATATACACCTCAAGCCCCTTGAAGGTATCAATAAAGGTCTTGGGTTTGATCAGACGATATATCTTTTCAGGCGCCCTTTCCACAAGGCCCTGCTGTATAGCCTTCATGGACATGGGCCCGAGAAAGGTTGCAATGGCGAGATGAAAAAAAAGACAGATAAAACAAAAAACTATAACTGGCATGCCGATGGCCCGCATGCGGATGCCCGAAGCCTTCATGGCAACAATCTCCGATTCGCCAGAAAGCCTTTCAAACACCATTAACACGCTGAAAACAAGGGCCATGGGTATAATGAATACGGCCATGGGTACCAGGGCAAGCACGAGCAGATCCATATCACCCGGGGAAAGAAGCCCTCCCATATTGACCCATTCAACGATGACCATGATGCCGTAGAGCACACCCATAATCGCAAAAAAGGCCTTTATAACCGCATAAAAGATATATCGTTGTATCAGCATGACTGACTAACCCCTTAACATCATTATATACCCTGAAATCAAGCCCCATTATATGAAAAAGACTTAGAACACCACCACAGTCATTCCGTTTTCCTCCCGTCATTCCCGCGAAGGCGGGAATCCAGTATTCCTGGCTGGTTCGGCGTCTCTGGACCCCCGCCTTCGCGGGGGTGACGAGTGCGGATGATATGGTTTTTTTCATCCTTGGTTGTGAGCGCAGAAGCGCTCATGCGGGTTTATCGGGAAAAGATTCATGATTCATGATTGCGGGTTTTTCTATTCACCCCTGTCATAAAGACGCATCACCAGCCGCACGGCATTGCCTTTTGCATTATACCGGACCTCGTCAAGGTATGCCTTCATGATAAAAAGACCGCGGCCTGACTCCCCGGTATCCGGCAGGCCCCGGGCAAAGATCCGGTTATAGTCAAATCCCTGGCCCTGGTCCTCTATCTCCATGACCAGCCGGTCTTTGTATATCTCAAGACCAAGGCGCACCTCTTTCGAGATGTCTCCCCTGGAGCCGTGGATAATCGCATTGGTAAGCGCCTCTGAAAGGACCAGCATGATAGCGAACAGCCTTTCCCTTATACTGTCCCTGTCCAAAAAACCCCGTGCCCTTTCAAAGACTTTTTCCACCTCATCGAGCGAAGCAGGGAAAAAAAGGTTCATTGTGTGTACAGGGGTATCATCTGGAGAGCCCATTTCTCAGACCTCGATCCCCAGGATCACTACATCGTCCTGTTGCTCATTGCCTTTTTTCCACATCCGGTCCCTGATCTGCCCCACTGTTTCTTCCAGGGACATCCCTTTAAGCTGTCTGCAGATATCAAGAAAATGATCAAGCTGGGCTGTCCATACCCTGTTATCATCCGGTCTTTCAATGAGCCCGTCCGTGTACATGATAAAACGATCCCCCCTGTTTACCTCTATCTCCTGGTATCCAAAGACCGCACTGTCAAACATGCCGAGGATATCACCACCGGCCTCGATGAACTCCGGGTCTGCATGCACGGGGAGATACAGCAGCGGGGGGTGCGCACTGCTCACAACGCTCAGGAGTCCTTTCCTGCGGTTAAGCCTGGCATAGCAGGCGGTCATATACCTTTGTGCCGGAAAGATCCGGCAGAGAACATGGTTGATCATCTCCATACTCTCCAGGGGATCATAGACAAGGGTACAGTTCTGTTTAAGAAGGGCCTTGACTGCCGAGACCAGATACCCGGTGGCCGGATCATGGCCCGAGATATCCCCCACAAAATACCCGAAGATATCTTTTGAGACCTCCAACACATCATAGAGATCTCCGCCCGCCTCGAACAGGCTCTTATAATACACATCAAAGAGGGCCAGCGGCAGGTCATCGGGGGCAACAAGGATGGAGGACTGCACTGCCTGGAGCTCTTTGATCCTGCCGGCCTGGGCATCGAGCAGATACCTGGTCGCAAGGGACATCTTGAGATGCAGCCGCACCCTTGCCAGCACTTCCCTGAGATTAAACGGCTTGGTGATATAATCCACTGCTCCGAGATCAAACCCCTTGATTTTGGAATTCACATCAGAGATGCCGGACAAGAGTATTACCGGTATTGAAGAGGTGGATGGATCCTGTTTGAGTCGGCCCATCACCTCAAAACCGTTTTCTTCGGGCATCATAATATCCAACAGGATCAGGTCGGGCCGCTGCCCTTTTGCAATCCTTCGCGCATCCTCGCCATTGACCGCGCCCAGGACCTTATACCCCTCTTTTCCCAGGACAAGCCCCAGGAGATCCAGATTACCCTGCTCATCATCCACGACGAGCACTTTGAAAACCTGTTTTCCCTTGCCCATAACCATTGGATCAGCCATTTCTTCTAAACTCAAAACCATTACAGGCTTGAATTGCCGGGGGTGTGCCTTTTCATGACAATGCCTGTTTTATCTCTTCAATATTGTTCCGGATTGTCTCGATGCGGCTGGATGCCCCTTCCAGGCTGCCTTGTCTGGCCTGCATTTCTACATACCGGGCCGCCTCGAATATCTCATTGAACCCCAAATTGCCGCCTGAACCCTTGATGGAATGAGAGGATTCAACGACGCCCTGCACCAGAGATGCTTCGAGTGCCCCTTCCAGCCTTTTTATCTCGGATGAGGCTGTGTCCACAAACAACTGAGCGAGTTCAATAAACTCATCCTCTTCCAGACCCAGGCGTTCTGCCATTGATTTGAAATCCATATCCTTCTCCTTTGCCCTTTTATGTTCTTTGCTACCTTAAAATCACTTATCTATAAACCCGCATGAGCTGTGCTCACAACCAGGGACGGGAAAAAAGGCCTCACCGCTGATGAGCAGAGGACGCGGAGTTAGAATCCTATATAATATCACAAAGATAACCGTCACCCGCGTCTGCCTGCTGCAGGCAGGCCTGCGAAGTGCGTCGCACGCAGACAGGCGAAAGCGGGGGTCCAGAAACGCCGACCCATCTGGAACACTGTATTCCCGCCTTCGCGGGAATGACGGGAGGGGAACAGAAATGACGGGAGGGGAACAGAAATGACGGGAGGGGAACAGAAATGACGGGAGGGGAACGGGAATGACTGTGGTGGTGTTCTAAGTCTTTTTTATATAAGAAACAAAAGAAGAGAAAAGGGTCATTGCCAGCCGGTTTGACTCGTGTTCTCTCAAGTCCGCCGGCAATGTCCCGGCTAACCCTTCCGGCAGTCTTTAAGTCAGGGAACCATTCAAATATTTATGAACAAGACTGGAAATAAGTGTCTGGTAGGGTATACCTTCTTCAATGGCCTTTATCTAAATTTGATAATAATCCTTTTGAGTAAGACGGAGATTGATACGTTTTTCTTTTTTCAAGGTGTTTCGTGCGGCTGCCATTGCCTTGTCTTTCTCCTGAAAAACCTTTTTAACAGGCTGCCACTCGACACGTTCGATTGATTCCATCAAGTCCTTTTCTTCCTGGTCAATTGGCTCAAATGCCTTTTTATTTGTTTTTTCCATAATTTCCCATTTAAACCGTATTGTTTTGTATATTTACGGCTTGGAAAAACAGTTTTAAGAAATATTTCATTATCGTTTTCTACAAAAGGTACAATAGGGGAAACACCCTTGAGTTAAGCCTGTCAACAACGCTAACCGGCCTTCAGCACATCCTTCAGGATGACTTTAAAGAATTTCCTGTCCCTGTATAATAATAGATCGTTGCGCTCATTGCCTTAGCCCTTCTGTTTTCAATCATAAACCTCCCTGATCTCTTTGACCATATCCCCGCTGATCCAGCCCCTTTTATCGTCTGAGAGGTGGATGAGCCACCATCCATGTTCCTGCCTTTCCTCGTGGACAATGGTCCCTGCATGCAACCTGAAAAGCAGGGTATCTCCTTTGGCAGGTCCGGCCAGGACATCTGCCTCTTTATCCACTACCACGGCCCTGTCATCAAAAACAGTGTCATACCATTTTGCACCAAAGGAAACCCCTGATACAGACCACAGGCACAGGGAAATAAGCAGCAGATACCAGGTCCATTCCCTTTTAAAAAATACTCGCAGCAAAAGCACAAAAAAGAACACGGCATTCAGCAATACAAAGACCCAGAAGATCTCGGCCAGGCTAAAGGCCCTTATCCAGAAAAAGGCGGACCCGATAAAACCGCTCGACACCTTTACCTCATCCACGCTTTTGTCACGTGCATACTGCAGATTGAACTCAAGGTCCGGGTCGCGCGGCATCAGCCTGAGGGCCCTTTCATAATTCAGGATGGCCATTCCCATCTGGTCCATACGGAAAAAGGCATTTCCAAGGTTATAATAGATGTTCCCGTCTGCCTGGCCATCTTTAATGAGCCATTGGTATATCTCTGATGCATCTGCAAAACACCCCTGGTCAAAGGCCAGGTTGGCACGGAAAAACCTGTCTTGAACACTCTCAACAGCCGCATGGATGACAACCGGACATATCACAAGCATGACTAAAGCACAGGCCACTGTCTTCAATCGATTCATCATTGATCTGTTCACTATCGATCTGTTCACTGTCGACCTGTTCACCCAAGCCCCCTTTCTATCTCCCTGAAAAGCCCGGCAATATCTTTGTTCTTATCACAGGGGGCATCACCTCTACCTGTATAGACCCTGTCAAAGAGGGCATTGAGTTCCCCTTCCAGGCTATCGATCAAGGCATTGTCCACACCCCTCGACCGCAGTATCGCACCTGCCTGCCCGGGTGTAAGGGTACCCAGAGACATATCGAAGCGGTCATTAAAATACCCCCTTACAATATCCATGAGGTCACCTGCACCGATTCCGGGGTCCTTAGACCTTTGGACAAGGCGTTTAAGCGCCTTTTTCGCCCTTTGCCCTGAGATATTCTCCATGGTCTTTTTCCTGGCCCGCACGATCGAGACAACAATGAGATATACAGCCACAGGCCCCAGCAGCAACAGCCACAAAAGGACAGGACCCGGGATATGCGCCCCTTTTGACAATGCAGTATGTACGGGCAGGATATCATGGCCGATCTCTTTTACCTGTCTTTTGTTTTTCCCACCCGGGCCCTTGCTTTGTGTATGACCAGATGACACAAGGGGGGGCTGTCCGGATGCGGATTCCCGGACATCGAGTTCCAGGGGCCGGGTCTTTATCTCCCGGTAGGCCCCTTTCTTTGTATCAAAAAAGGTCAAAGAATACGGCGGAATCCTGTATTTGCCGGGCTTTTCAGGGACCATGGCCCATTTCATGGTCTTTGTCCCCTCAGGCCCCTGGGGCCCTCTTTGGACCTTCAGGTCCGGTTGGTCGGCATACACCTTTATATGCGTAAATCCCGGGCCTTTGATGTCAGGTATGCGTTTTACATTGCCGCGGCCGCTGATGGTGACGATCAAAGATGCGCTGTCTCCTGCCTTTATCCTGGCAGGGTCAAGTTTCGAGACAATCCTGAATCGCCCCACAAGCCCGCTGAACCCGTCCGGCCTGCCCTTTAGAGGTAGTGGAGATACCTCAAGGTCAATAGAATCACTCTTTATTTGGATACGCCGGCCATTGGAACGGGAAAAAAACGGATCATTTGCAAAAAAACCATTCGTGGATCTCCTATTTTCTGAATCATAAGACACAAGGTCCATCCGGGAGGCACCAACACCATACAGACCGGGTTTTTCGGGGACCACACTATATCTGACCTCGATGACATGGTATGACCGGCCATTATATACACCTGTGTATTGTGATGCCTTTGATGCCTGCTTGAAGGTAAGCCCATCTACATCAGGCGGATTCAGGGAAAGGTCAGAGACCCTGTCTGTATAAAAAAGCTTCAGCGTGTATATGAGAGGCTCTTCCTCGTACACCTTTTTTGATGAGAGCTCGGCCCTCAAAAAAGGACCCTGTCTGTTTGGCCCTGATGCAGCCGATACCTTGCGCACAACCAGAGTTTGTGTGCCGCTTTTGTATGTGCGGCCGTCAACCTCTATCTCTGCCGGCCCGACATGAAAGGTCCCTGTCTTTTGCGGCCTGATATAATATGTATAGTCAAGGCTCACTGTCTTTTTCCGATTTATTATCTCTATACGACTGGATGTCCCTGAAGAGGCAATATCAAAGGAATCAAGACCGCTGATAAGAGGGTGCCTGTCCATGGAGCGGACGCCTGAGACAGATATTACCATCTTTACCTGGTCGGCAGTAGTGGTCTCATCCCGGTCGAGCTCCAGGCCCACAGACACATCACTCGCCAAAGCCGGCATCGCTGTCAGGATAATCCCGGTCAGGACAAGCATGGTCATAACAAAAACAAGAGTTTTTTTCATATCACCAATATTTCCCTGATTTTACACCTGATTTTTTTGCATCAGGCACCTGGAAGCGGTAAAACCGGGACCTGTCTTCATGTACATTATCCAGCAGGGCCCCGGCCTTCTGCCGGCCAATCATACCCTTGGTCTTGCCGGGTGCATCCCCATGTTCACCCTCATTGGCTAATTGAGCCTGTGAACCTTGTCCAGCAGGTTTTTCTTTATTATCCCTTTGCCCGGATGCCTCTTTATCTGCATCTGCATCTGCATTTTTTCCCTTTGTCTTGCCTTTATCCTGATTACCCTGTTTATTCTTATCAGCCTGATCTTTTGTGTTCTTATTGTTTCCTTTATCCTGGTCCTGTCTATCTCCCTGGTCTTTTTTATGCTGTTGTTTTTCTGTCTGGTCCTTTTTTTTGTTTTCCTGCTTTTTCTTAGCCCGCAGGGAGAGTTCCAGATTATACCTGGCATCCTCCTGGTCAGGCTTTAAAGCAAGTGCCTCTTTGAATGCCTCTATTGCCTGGTTGAATGCACCCTCTTTATACGCGCTGTTACCCAAATTAAAGAATGCATTAAATCTCATATTATTATCTTTTGAGCGTCGTGCGACACTCAAAAAGGCGGCCCTGGCCGCGGAATATTCCTTTGCCTTATACGCGGCGCAGCCCTTATTGTACCTGAATTGAACCTGCCCGGGGTAATCCATGTCCAGGATTTCATACGCCTTTTTTGCATCGAGATACCTTCCCTGGTCATATAATTCATCCGGGCTGTAAGCGCCAAAGACCTGTGCAGGAAAAAAGACCACACATAAAACAATCATGGCCCTCAAAGCACCCTTATACATGCCTGCCCCGTGCGACCATCAATCCCTCCAGCAGCAGCAATATAAACGCTGCCAGGAGAAAATATAAAAACCTCTCTTCATACACCCTTATCTTTTCACTCTTTAGTTCCTGCACCTTTGTCATTGCATTGATACCATCAAAATAAAGGGTGTCCAGGTCAAGATCCCCGGTAACCGATCTTACGTACACGCCGCCTGTAATCTCTGTGATCTGCATAAGCCCTTTTTCATCCAGCTTTGACATGATGATCTTTCCCTTGGGATCCGTTGCAAACCCTTTTTTTTCGGCCGCAGGGACCGGTCCTCCATGGGGATCACCAATGCCAAAGACAAATATCCTGACGCCCTGGGCTGCGGCCTTTTTTGCCGCTGCAAGCCCCTGGCCCTCATTGTCTTCCCCATCCGTAATGAGAATAATCACCTTGTCTGTACGAGAATCAAAATCAAAACAGGAAAGGGTCTTTTCAATGGCAGCCCCCAGGTCAGTACCAGATACAGGGACCAGGTCTGGCCCGGCCTGGCTCAAAAACATCTCAATCGCACCATAATCCAGAGTCAGGGGACACTGGACAAATGCGGCCCCTGAAAACACGACCAGCCCGACACGGTCCCCCCTGACAATACGCATAAAATCCATGACCTCGTGTCTTGCCCTGACAAGACGGCTTGGCTTGATGTCCTGCACCTCCATACTGGGCGATACATCCAGCGCAACCATGATATCCACGCCCTTCTGGGAGACCTCCTGTATATGAGAACCCCACCTCGGCCCTGCCAGGGCAAAGAGCATGCATGCCAGTGCAGCCAGGAGGAACATAGCCTTGAAAAACCTTACCCCCTTTCTTTCGCGCCCCACAATGGCATCTACGAGCTCGTCATCAACCATATCTTTTATAACCTGGGTCTTTTTCCTTTGTTCCACGATAACAGCCAGCAATACCAATGGAAGGACCCATAAAAGATGAAGAAGCATGGGATGTGCAAAGCTCATGGCAGCACCCCCAGGATGGTGGCCTTCAGCACAAGTTCAATCCCCAGAAGCAGCAGGGAGGGCACAAGAAAATAGAGATACAATTCCTTGAAATGAAAGAACTTTTTGACCTTGACCTCTGTTTTTTCCATGTGGTCAATGGCATTGTATATCTCTGAGAGCTCTTTTGTGTCAGATGCCAGAAAATACCTGCCCCCTGTGATCGCTGCAACCTGTTTCAGTGTCTCTTCATCCAGGTCCACTCTCCGGTAGACGGTACGCGGTCCGAACATGGTATTTACCAAAAACGGGGCCTCGCCATAACCCCCTACACCGATGCTGTATATTTTTACTCCGAATGCCTCAACCGCACCGGCGGCCTGGACCGGTATGATATCCCCTGCATTGCTGCGTCCGTCCGTGAGCAGGATAATGAGCTTTGTCTTTGCCTTGAGGTCCTTGAGCCTTTTGCCTGCGATTGCAATGGCGGACCCGATCGCGGTCTCCTCCCCTGCCATTCCTATACTCATATCATCCACCAGGCCCAGCAGCAGGCCCTTGTCCATGGTCAGGGGGGACTGGGTAAAGGCCTCTGAACCAAAGACAACCAGTCCTATGCGGTCTGCGGGCCTTTTTTCTATAAACCCGTCCACCACGTGTTTTACCGCATCGAGCCGGGTTACATTTTCCCTGTCCAGCTTGAAATCCATGGCCCGCATGGATCCTGAGGTATCAATGCAAAGCACGATATCCACGCCTGAAGACCTTACCTCATGCGAGACATTGTAGAGTTGAGGCCGCCCTGCGGCAAGGATCAACAGCACCAGGCAGAGTATGCGCAGCATGAACACGGCCCTGTCAGCCATGCGTCCGGAGGCCCCTGCCACCCGGATGAGCCGGGATGTCATGGAATATGTAATGCTTCCCGTCTTTGTCCTGAACCGAAAAAAGATCCATATGCCCAGCAAGGAAAAGAGCACAAGAAGTACAACCGGATAAGCAAACCGGAACATCATGAGACAGCCCCCTTGTCAGTACCTGTTGGATCTTCATCCAGGACCTGGGGACGCGTTTTGTCTATATAAACAATGGCGTTTTTTATGTCCGCTTTTGCCTGCAATGGCTCAACGCGCGCATCGGCAAACTTGATAAGGTCAAACCGTCTCAAAAGGTCAACCAGGTCACGGTCGTCTCCCTCCAGGTGCCGGGCAATCTCTTCCGTGGTGAAATCCGCAGCCGGAAACCCCCTCAATGCACCTGCATACTGCTTCATGACAGCAGACAACCTGAAATAAAAGGCCTTTGCCTCCTGCCTTTCAACCAGGCCCAGGGCCACCAGCTCCTGTATCTGCCTCTTTGCCAGCACATGGCACGGTTCTGTGTCCACAACATTGTTTTGCTTTCTTTTTTTAAACCACCATATAAACCCGCACACCATAAGGATACCCACTGCAAAAATGCCAATCCACATAAGATATCTCAGCCAGACAGACCTTGAATAAACAATATCCCGAAGGGGCTTCAGTTGTACCTTGTCCGGGTCCTTTCCAATATTGGTAAGGATATCCATGGAAACCGGATCACTGACAAGGACAATCTTTTCCTTGTCCGAGCTCTCACAGGTCAGAGAAAGGTTCTTTGTGCGCAGGTCCCCTACCCTGTCAACCAGTATTCTGTATGTGATCCTCCCGGGGATTGCCCGGCGCTCGACCACGTCAAGGTCTTCAAGGCCCTTGACCTCAAACCCGGCTGAAAGGGTGGCTCCTTCAGGAAGTTGGTAAGAGATGGTCAGGTCCACGACCTGCCCTGTCTTTGCCGCGATTTTGCCGAAAGATGCATCCATGCCTGCCTCGGAGGAGTGCCCAACAGCACCTGCCAGCACAAAAAAGAGGACAGACCATATAAGGCAAAGCAAAAGACGTGAATGCGGGCTAGACATTGATGCGTTTTTTTCTCCTTTCAAACAGACGTCCAAGGGGTTCCACCACGTCTGAGCCGGTATCCAGGTCCACCAGATCCACGCCCATACCCTTTAACAATGAGACAAAACAATCATTGCGTTCCTGCATATCTTCACGCCAGGCATGTCTCAGTGCTTTGCTGCTTGTGTTGATCTTGGCCCGTTCGCCTGTCTCGGGGTCCTGCAGGGTAAGAATCCCTGCGTCCGGCAACTGTGTTTCCGCTATATCCGATATACGGATCACGGTCAGGTCGTGTTTTTTTGCGCTGAACCTCATGGACTTTTCAAACCCCTCATCCATGCAGTCAGAGAGAAGGAAGACAATGGCGTGTCTTTTCACCACACGGTTCAGGTAGCATAGCGCGGATGCGATATCGGTCCCGGGATCCAGGGGCTCAAAGGTGAATATCTCCCTGATCAGGTGCCACACATTGGATGCGCCCTTTCTCGGGGGAAGGAACTTCTCCACGCGCGAGCTGAACAAAATGGCGCCCACCTTGTCATTGGTCCGTATGGCCAGAAAGGCCAGCATTCCCGCCACCTCTGCCATGAGTTCACGCTTGAAGCGTTTTCTGGTGCCAAAGGCATGCGACCCTGAGATATCCAGCATCAGCATGATGGTAAGCTCCCTTTCCTCATGAAAGACCTTTACAAAGGGCTGGGAAAACCGTGCCGAGACATTCCAGTCAATGTTCCGGATATCATCGCCTACCTGGTATTGTCTTACCTCGGCGAACTCCATGCCCTGGCCCTTAAACGCGCTCTCGTACTGGCCAGCAAACATCTCATTGGCCAGATGCCTGGTCTTGAAATGAAACTGCTGTATCTTCCTTAAGACCTCAGGGGAAAGCATTCAGGGCACCTCCATACGCTCCAGGATAATCTCTATGAGATCATCCGTGCTCATGCCTTCGGCCTGCGCCTCATAGTTCAGGAGGATCCGGTGCCTGAGGATATCCGGGGCCATAACCTTTACATCCTGCGGCGTGACATATCCCCTTGACTGGAGAAAGGCATGCGCCCTGGATGCCAGGCCCAGCCATATGGATGCCCTTGGTGATGCCCCGTAGGCGATCATGGGGCCTATGTCGAGGTTAAACTGCCCGGGGTCCCTGGTAGCCATGGAGAGCGATACAATATAATCCATAATCTTTTCTTCCATGTGGACCGATTTTATGACCTGTCTGGCAGCCTCTATCTGGGACACATTTACCACTGCAGAGGCGCTGTCAACGGCCCCGCTGTAGACCCGCTCCATGATCTGCCTCTCTTCATGCATTGAGGGATAATCCACCCGGATCTTCATCATGAAACGGTCTATTTGCGCCTCTGGAAGAGGATAGGTCCCCTCCTGTTCAATGGGGTTCTGGGTGGCAAGCACAAGGAACGGTCTTTGAAGCGCAAAGGTCTCTTCGCCTATGGTCACCTGGGCCTCCTGCATGGCCTCCAGGAGAGCGCTCTGCACCTTGGCCGGCGCACGGTTGATCTCATCGGCCAGGATGATATTATGAAAAATCGGGCCCTTTTTTATCTCAAAGGTCGCCCGGTCCGGCCGGTATATCTGGGTCCCCAGGATATCAGCAGGTAAGAGGTCAGGCGTAAACTGGATGCGCTGAAAGGTAGCGTCAATGCTCGATGCAAGCGCCTTGACCGCGGTTGTCTTGGCAAGACCGGGGAGACCTTCAATGAGAAGATGCCCCTCGCATAAGAGCCCTATCATCATCCTTTCCACAACCTCTGACTGACCCACCACCACCTTGGAGATCTCAGAGATGATCTGGCGACATACAATGTTTTGTTTCTCTACCTCCCTTGTAATTTCCGGTATATCCATAATTCAAACCCCCTCCTGAAAGAAATCTCTATAACCAATTCAGTTTGTATTTCAAGAGATTTTTAGAGACCCTTATGGACTGCTGTGCCTGATCTATTGCCCTGGTGATCGGGTAGTCTTCCAGAGCCGGGAAAAGAGCATGCCGCAAAGCATAAGCACGCATCCAGTCAGTTCCCGTACAGAAAGCATTTCTCTGAGGAACAGCCAGCCGCCCACAGCGGCGAATACCGACTCCAGACTCAGGATAATGGCCGAGTGCGCCGGAGGTGCATGTCTCTGGGCCACCACCTGCAGAGTGTAGGCCATGCCCACCGAAAAAACACCTCCGTAAAAGATCGGCACCATGGCCTGAATGATGGAGTGCATAGTAATGGTCTCAACGCACAAGGCAATTACCAGGCTCAGCGCCGAGCAAACCATGTACTGGCAAAAGGCCAGTCGAATGGGATTTCGCCACGGAGAGATCCAGCCGATAACGATCACATGCAGGGCCCAGAAAAATGCACTGGCAAGCACCAGCATATCGCCAAAGGCCATGGTAAACTGCTCGGTAACACTTAGGAGATACATCCCGACCGCTGCAAGAACTACCCCGATCCAGGTGCCTGTATGCGTTCGATGACCAAAAACAAGCCCCATGATGGGCACGATCACCACATACAACCCTGTAATGAACCCGGCATTGCCTGCACTGGTATAGACCAGACCCGCCTGCTGCAGCGAGGCCCCGCTGAAAAGAACAACCCCTGCAAGCCCTCCTGAAAACATCATTGTCCTGAGAGAACCTGTCTTTTTTTGTTTTTCCCCTGTATTCCAGTTGTCTTTCAATAAAAAGGGCAGCAGGACCATGGCCCCCAGCAAAAAGCGCACCCCGTTAAAGGTAAAAGGCCCCACATACTCCATGCCCACACGTTGCGCCACAAAGGCCAGGCCCCATATAACAGCGGTGGTCAGCAGCAGCGCATCTGATCTGAGAGCCTTTTTATCCATGTTTATGTATGGGCATGAATCGCATCGCAAAACGTAGCCAGGACAGCCGCCATTAATGCCTGGGGCAGCATGGACAGCATGGGAATTCTGGGATCATACATGGGCGTTCCTCCTGAGTTAGAAAGATAAAAATCCGCTCTATTAAATTCGGCATGATAGATTTCATATAAATATATTCATTCTCCGTAGTGCTTTGGCTTGTTATGATTATCAAAGGATATATGTACTCTTGGTAAAAACAAAAAACGCCCACTACGCTCCCCAACTTATAAATCACCATTTCCTGTCCAAACAACCGGAGCTACTTCTGTCCATCAGGATATTTTCAATATACCTTCTTTGGCCACTTCATGGATGTATGCATCACTCGCAAAATGATCACGGCTCCTTCTTTCTCGACATATGGCATAATGTACGGAAGGCCCGGAATAACAAGTTCTCGTGTTCCTGAAACCTTTCCTGGTCGGCCTATTCCCGGTTGACTGGCCAGCATTTGTGCGGCGTCCCAAATTCGTTGCGCCACTTCTGCCGATGCCTTGAGATTGTCTGCGGCAATATATTCAACAGCATCATCCAGATTTTCAAGCACATCGAGCGTCCATCTAACCTGCATTTACGCCCCATTTGCGAAAACTTGCGGCCACCTTATCGTGCGTTGCGATCTCACCTCGCTCCACCTGTTCAAGGCCATCTTTGACTTCTTTAATAAACCATTCTTCGTAGTCCAGAAACCTGTCAATAGCCTGATTGATCACCCAAGACCTTGATCGGCTTAAGGTTTTTGCCAGACCGTCAATGCGGTCCAGCATACCGTCGTCAATACGAACGGTTGTTGCTTTCATAAAAAACCTCCCATGCTGGTATTCTACTCGAATACATTTGAATACAATAAAAATCAATTCAAATAAGAATCGGGGACAGGTTCATATTTTTGGTTGAGGGTCTTCACAAAGGATCTATACAAAACAACCATCTATCAAAGGGTGCATGTTGAAGTTATAAAGGGTAAGGCTTATTTGAACCCTGTGCACCGAGCATGGGTTGATCATCCTTACCATCCCTTTTTTTATCCAAAGCTCCAGATGGTCAATTTTCGGTTGTTATTTCGCAATGCATGGCCAGTCGGCCACAAACCACCTAACCGGATGGATAGCTGCTTCTCAGCGAGATATCCTCGGCAAGGAGAGTCTTTTTTTTCTCCAGGACCACCCTGAGTCTTTTAAGGGAGGTGAATTCTATCTGCCTTACACGCTCCCTTGTCACCCCTATCACCAGGGATATATCCCTTAATGTTGATGGCGGGTCATTGAAAAACCGCTGTTTGATAATAAAAACCTCTCTTTGTGAAAGGATCGGCGGGTCTGAGTCAAGAATGGACATCAGACAGGAATGCCTTTCTTTGCCTGCGTAAAAACTCTCCTGATCCGCACGGGAACAGGACAACCGATCCATGAGGGTTGTCTCGTTTCCCCCGTCAGAAGACAAGGCGGCATCAAGAGATACCAAATATTTCGAATGAGTCAGTCTTCCTTTTTGAGGATGATAGCTGTTGTGAACAAAATTACTGATATAGGCCCTGACCCACCACGCAGCATAATATATGAATTTTACTTGCCTTTCCGGATCAAAACGGCTCAAAGCCTTTACAAGCCCCAGATTGCCTTCCTGAACAATCTCAAGTGGGCCGTATCCCATACAGAAATATGGACGCCCCTGCCGAACAACAAACCTCAGATTGGATATAATAATCCTGTGACCAGCATCCAGATCCCCTGCCTTATAACTTCGCGCCAGATCAAACTCCTCTTCAGCGCTAAGCAAAGGATATTTATTGATTTTTTTGATATAATTCCCCAAACCTGAATCCGAATACCTGCTCCCCATAGACCCCCCCTTGAAACCATTTATCCTATTTATCTCAACAATATCCGTACCAACTGCGGCCTCAGACGAAAATTATTTTATTAATGCTTTAAATTCAACATATTACATCCTGCTTCCTAAATACAATGTGGATACAAAATCAAAACAATCATGTAACATCACCCATGATACGTATTTACATTTATGTATCATTTTACACTTTACTCTGACACAGGCACACCCCGCTCCATAAACGATATGATAATTTATTATTTACTTTTCATTATCTTCTTTTTCGTATAAACTTGTTGATACTAAAAATCATATCTTGAGGGGGTTAATGGAGATGAAACGTTTATGGATAACAGGGATGTTTGTTTTGTTGCTGCCGCTCGGCCTTATGGCTCAGGGTGGTATATCAGAGGCCGACGCACTCTACGACAAAGGCGGTCTTGAAAACTTCAAAAAGGCAACCGGGATCTATGAGACGGTACTGGAAAAGACACCTGACAGCTACGAGGCTGCATGGAAGGCAGCAAGGGCATTCAGGGAGTATGGAAACCAGGCCAAGGAAGACAATGTCACCGGATGGAAGGATATCTGTAAAAATTATGGAAAAAAGGGCATGGAGACCGCAAAAAAGGCCATTGATATAGATAGCACCAGGGTGGAGGGACATTTTTACTATGGCCTCAGCGTAGGTGTCTATTCCGATGGGGTAAGCATACTTACCGCGCTCAAAGAGGGATTAAAAAACAAGACCCAAGACGGTTTTGAAAGGGCATACGCGATCGACAAAAGGTTTGAAGACTGTGGACCAATCATTGCATTGGGACGATTCTGGCAGGTCCTGCCATGGCCTCTGAACGACAAAAAAGACTCCCTTAAGTATTACAGGGAGGCCCAGCAGTACCAGCCTGACAACCCGGAACTCCTCTACTTTCTCTCCGAACTCCTGCTGGATATGAGAAGAAAACACAAAAAAGAGGCCATGGGCCTGCTGGAAAAGGTGTCGGCATCCGATGACGCATATTTCAGTGGCAAGGCCAAAAAACTCCTTGCCGAAGAAAAAAGCTGACCGACATCCTTCCCGGGGTTCTTCAATGGGCCCCGGGGTTTTTACCTGAAAAAAAGCAGAACACCACCAATGCCATTTTCTTTTTTCTATCCTTCTTTCCGCCTGCCTGCTGCAGGCAGGGATGACAGGAAAGGTGCGGGGATGACAGGTTATTGCCAAAACATATTAAGGGGTTTCAAGTCATGAACATTTACAAATCAGCATTTATCCTTTAAAGCATACCTGCCCGGCTCAGATGCATCATGGATGCCCTTTCAGAAGACTTTATCATGTCAATGAGACCCTGTAGATCAAGCTGGTTTTCCTGGATAAAACAGACAGCCATGCCCTTTGAGCCAATACTCCGGATCACCCTGGATGAAATACAGATAACCCGTCCAAAATCCCTGGCATCAAAGCTAATATCCACCTCTTCACCTCTCTTTAATGGATTCCGGGTCTCTATAAAGGCGCCTGAACGGCTCAAATTGCGAACCGTTCCCTTCAAAAGACTGCCACCTCTATCCTGGTATCTTGCCTGGATATTCACGGATCTCCTTGCCTGCTTTCTCTTTTCGTCCACAACTCACCCACCACATGGAATAATACCCATACTTTTCGACAAGTTCCGGGTTTTCTTTAACCCCTCTTTGCATTCGCTATGGCGAACAGGGGAGAGACCTGGGTTTTATTCCCAGCTGCTTACGGAGGGGAATCAAACCCGCATCCAGCATGCCAGGGCATTGTCTTATCCCTGCATCCTGACCACCCCGGCAATGGCCCTGAGCGCATCTGCGTGAAGGTGGCCGTTTGTGGCAAGGATTCCCTGGTTCGTCTGAAGTACACGGCCCTGTGAAAAGTCCAGGTCCTTGCCACTGAAATCACTGACCCGGCCCCCGGCCTCCTCTACCACGATACTGCCTGCTGCATGGTCCCAGATCTTTTCACGATATGCAGAACTCCTTGGAAGCCTCAGGTAAACAGATGCCCTGCCCGAGGCAACCGCGGCATATTTGACCTGGGAGTCTATACGCAGGGACGGTTCAATAATTCCCATTGCCTGCGAGATTTGAAAATGTTTTTTGTGGGAGGAATGGCCCTTTTCAACGGACTCGCAAAACCGCGCCATAGACGCATCTTCTATCTTATCCGCGCATATGGCCCTATCTTTATCTTTTGTATCCAGGTACCGCATATAAGCGCCCTTGCCTTTTACCGCATAAAAAAGGCCCCCTCCCCTGTCGTCAAAAGAAAAATTCGGGCATCCCAGCACACCAAGGACAACCCTGCCCTCCTCCACCAGACCCAGGGCCACGGCATACTGGTCTTTCCTCAAAAAACCCTTTGTCCCGTCAATGGGATCGACCGTCCAGAAACGCGTTTTGGGTCCCGTATTGTGAGCACCGTAATCAATGGCTTCATACACACCCTGCATATCAAGATGTACCTGGGTATTCACCAAATCCACGACCCTTTTCCCCATTGCCGAATCGCTTCGGAGGACAGCAGAATCCTCCTCTCCAATGATCGCATCATGGACAAAGGCCTGTCTTATCATAAAATCTATAATGGCCTGACTCCCGAAATCCGCAATGGTCACGGGCGAACGGTCTGTCTTTTCAATGGTATCTGTATCTGCAATGGTCTTCTGCACCTGCCTGCAGATCATCGAGGCCTTTTCAACCGCATCCAGCGCCACTGCCAGTTCCTTGTCATACGCCATATATCTCCCCCTTTTCCAAGATCCTAGAACACAGGATGCAGTGTGGAGTCAATCACAAGAAAAGGGGCCCCATGATCAAACCAGCCGTATTTGTCGGCAAATCGCCATGTGATTTTATCGAAAACCTTCCTTAAAATTAACAGAAAACTTAAAGTATGATACTCAAACGGCCGAAAAATCATATGTCGATTTTAATATTGGTATCAAAAGATATTGGCATAAACAAGGGAGGTTATGGATGAAAAAGATATTTATTGCCCTGCTGCTTGGTTTCTTTATTACCATCTCAACTGCTTCAATAGTTGCAGCTGAGGTTGATGTTGATTTTTCCACGGATCTGGGCTTGCTTCATGGGAACACCACATACCAGATCGGAGGTGGAGTAATATATGCTGATGGGAGCTTAAGTTCCTATCATTTTCCGATAAGCGAGCTGGAGTTTCCCCTGGATGTCTATATTGCCAGTTTCGGGATAGACCTCACAATGGAAAAACGCCTTTACCTCAGTGCTGAATATCAAATGAACATAGACAAAACCGCTGGTGATATGAAGGATTCCGACTGGCTGAGCCCATACCAACTCGATATATATTCAGAAAGCCAGAGTGAACTTACGGCCCGCATCATGCGGGCGGTCGTGGGATATGGATTCTACAATACAGAAAACACCTCCTTTACCCTAAACCTGGGTTATCTCCACCAAAGATTCGAATATGACTGCAAAGACACGTGCCAGGAATATCCATCCTCGGGTACAGAGGCTGACTATATCCCGGGCAAGACAATAACCTATGAGATAACCTACAAGATCCCCTATATAGCCATTGGCGCAAGAGGAACAAGGGGGAGAACAACTATTGACCTGTCTCTTGGCGGAACCCCCCTGGTCAGTATAAAGGATGAGGATCATCATCTTAGACGCAACCCGGTCAAGATCTCATACGGAGACTGCACGGGCCATGCCTATATCGGGTCCTTTGAGGCGGCATACGCCTTATCAGAGGCCTGGTCGCTTGATACGGGTCTTGATTACCTCAAGATCGAGACAAAGGGTGAACAAACACAGAACCAGGTACCCGGGGGATTATTGGGTATCATTGACCAGAAGATTACCAGCGAGCAGATTTTCTTTTACCTTGGCATAAAATACGCTTTCTGATATCATAAAAAAGCGGGTATCGTTGTGGAATGCCCGCTTTTAATCCCTTTCCCGGGAAATCATATAGACGCATGAAGGGATGGTATTTTATGGATCAGGAGGTTCTTTGATGGATTTTTTCTTTAATCCCAGGGGCATTGCAGTGATCGGGGCAACAACGAACCCGAACAAGGGTGGATATCATATCCTGGACAATTGTCTCCACGGATACAAAGGGCCTGTCTTTCCGGTGAATCCGGCATATGAGACTGTCCTGGGCCAAAAATGCTACCCGGATATAGCATCCATACCAGGGGTCTTTGACCTTGTTATATACTTTATCCCTGCAGAAAACCTTCCAGAGACCATAGAGGCCTGTGCAAAAAAAGGGGTGAAAGGGATTATTATTGAATCGGCCGGTTTTGCAGAGGTGGGCGCAAAGGGAAAAACCCTGCAGCAGCAATGTCTTGAGCTTGCGCATACCCATGGTATCCGCCTGTGGGGACCGAACTGCATGGGGCTTATCGATGCACATTCAAGGCATATGTTTTCCTTTATGTATGATGATACCTGGAAAACCCTGCTCACACCGGGTCCTGTCTCCATGATCGTACAGAGCGGGATGCTCTCTGCAGGATTCCTGCTGATGATCCTTGACAGGGGCGGCATGGGTATCCGACGCATATGTTCCATAGGAAACAAATGTGATGTGGACGAGACCGAATTGCTTGAATACCTCCTGGATGACCCTGAAACGCATGTCATCGGCATGTACATTGAGTCCATCAGGGACGCCAGAAAGTTTATGGATCTTGTCCAGAGGGCATCCAAACCCATTGTCTTACTCAAGGGGGGCAAGAGCCCAGGGGGGATGAGGGCTGCCCAGAGCCACACTGCAAGCATGGCAGGAAACCATGAGATCATGCAATATGCATTCAGGCAGATGGGAATCTGCCAGGTCTCGGATGTAAACGAGCTGACCGATTTCCTTAGGGGATTCTCAAAGACACACGGGTTTTCAGCCCGGCAGGGAACCGGGGTAATCTCTTTTTCCGGGGCAGGCGGTATCATCACTGCAGACCTGCTGCAGCAGCATGGACTGAACCTCGCAAACCCCTCTTCGAAAACCCTTGGCCGGCTCAAGGAGATCTTCCCTGAATGGATGCCACCTGCACACCCGCTGGATATATGGCCGGCCATTGAAAAAAACGGCCTTAAAAAGGTATACACACATGCGATAGACGCACTCATGCATGATGACGGGGTGGATTCCCTGGTCATACACATGCTGGCAAACCGCACAAACCCTGAACTATTCGAGGGACTTGCTCAGATGAAGGATGAGCTCAAAAAACCCGTGATTGTATGGCTCACAGGAACTGGCACAGGCCTTTATAATTTCAGAATGAAAATAGAGAAGATGGGCATCCCGGTCTTTGAAGAGATGGACCGCGGGATCGCCTTTCTTGCCGCTGCACAAAGATATTTTATATATAGGGCCAGCAGGGCATGAGCACGGCACGGCACGGCAAAAATGGTACTGCAATGAGGGGGGTTTTTGGTTGGTAACCGTTTACGGCCATAAGCTGGAGGCTGGAGACCCACATTGATGGTCTCGCGAAAAACCCTGCAGCTTTGGCATCGCACTCCAAGGGATTAGACCAATCCCAATCTGCGAATGCTGCGGATTAAAGATCCTACCGAAAAAATTCGATATATATTCCATGCAAAAATGGATGCGTTTACGGATGCTGGGTGTATTTATCATTGCCTGTGTGATGGGCTGTGTGACGCAGGCAAATCTACCTGTGGATGAGATATGGCCGGAAGAAAAAAACATGACCCGCCTTGAGCGACAGGTTATGAACCTGTGCGAGGACCTGACCGAGGGGATCAGCCCCGGGACGATACACCTTGCCTGGTATGACAACCTTCATCCGGAATCCCCCATGCTTTCTGATGTCTACATCGTCTCCATGATGAGGCGATCCTTGACCGCAAAGGGATTTTCCATTGTGTCAAAAAAGGATAATGCCGTGTATACACTGAATATGGTCATGACACCTGGGAAAAAATGCCTTGTCATGCTGGCATCCATTCATCATAATGATCAGGTGATATCTACAAGGGAATCAGTCTTTATAAACCGCAGCGAAAAGTGGAACCAGTCCCTGATCTCTCACCGTTACAGGACCGACACACTCATACCTCTTGGGGGCAAACGGTGAAGAAAATCATCGCGGGTCTTGCGGTTATAATCTTTTTTTCGGGTTGCGCGCATGTTCAGCCCAATTACAGCCTGACCATGGAGGGTGCGGCCAAAAGGCTTGCATCTTACTTGGCATCAGGACTGGATGAGTCTTACAGGGGAATGAGCTGTCTGTCTGCGTGCCCGGTTGATGCAGGCACCATGCATGCAGGCCGTTTCGGCCTCTCTATGCAGGAACTCATGATCAATGCCTTGACCGATGAAGGGGTCAATGTAGTGGATGTACAGTTGAGAAAAAAACCGTATATCACCTGTACGGACGGGTTCGTTGCACTGAGCCGGGATGCTTCCAGGCTCAGGGATGAATACAGGGCCGGGGTAATTTTGGTCAGCACCTATATTACGGGACGTCATAATATTGTCATTACCACAAGGGCCGTGGATTTTACCACGAACGAGACCATCACATCGGCCACCACCTCTTTGCTTATGTCGCCCTCTATAATGGACATGCTGCATGCAGACCAGGAAAAGAGGCTCTATGAAAGATAGGTTATATCTTGTTGTCATCTTCCTTGTGATCCTTTCCGGATGCGCCCTGGTTAAACCCGGATACAGGGAAAAGACATCCACACCCATTGCATTCGGGCTTGAAAATCGGTTTAAATCCGCTATTACAATTATGCCCTTTGAATGCAGAAACCAAAAATGGAAGGCCTGGGGTACATATGCAACAGACAGGACAAAGGAATACCTGCTGGCCGAGCAGGCATTCTTGCGGGTGGTATCCTTTCATGGTACTGCCCGTACACCATACATCCTCAGGGGTGAAATCAACGATCTGTTCTATGGCGGAACAAGCATGCCATCCCGTGTGGATATAACCATACGCGTCATTGATGTCTCAGACGGCAACACCAGATTCCTCAAAAGACAGTCCGTATCCATGGAAAAAACCGCCTTTCATATGACATGGTTTACCCGGGTCTATATGGCTTCACCGTCCACAGAGGAACTCCTGTGTCCTTTGCTGAAATCAGCGGCCCGGGATATCGCAAAACAAACACATGAACCAGAAATAAAATGTCCATAGAAGAATACCCCTTTATCCAAGAGGCTGTCCGGAACAGCCTTTTCATAAGGGTTACACTTTTAACCCACGGATATTACTACCTCTAATTTGCTCAAAACGACAAATATTTGAATTCTTGGACACTCTCCTAGTGAATCACAGCGGCAAGGTATCCCACCACAGAGGAAGAATCATTGGTGACATCTGCAGAGGTTGCATATTTCAGGACATCTATATCTGTCTTTGATCTTGATCGGGCGTATTGCATGGCGGTCATAACAGGTCCGCCCCCACAGGCCTCGACCCCTCCCTGCTCTATGGCATGCTCCAGTCCATCGATATCAAAACCGGCCACCATTTGAGATAGTTTTGTATCCATTGCACGGGCCTGCTCAAGGCTGTGAAAATGCGAAAGATCGGAGCTGGCCACAACAAGGACCCGTTCAGGGTCTTCTATTGTCTTTTCCAGTGCATTACAAAGTGCAGAACAAGCCCACCGGTCCTGGGTTCCCATAATGACAGGAACCAGGGAAAAACCGGAAAGAGTTGCCTGTAAAAAGGGGAGCTGCATCTCCAATGCATGTTCGGACAAGTGCGGTCTATTGTCAAACCTGATGCATTCCGCAGCATCTGCAAGCCGTGTGCACAGGGCCTCATCCACCAGGATCTGCCCAAGGGGTGTCTCAAAGGCGCCATTGCCCCACAATGCACAAAAGGGGAACAATGCCCTGTGAGAGGGGCTGATAACCACAACCGTGTCATAGCTGTGTTTCATAATTGTCTTGTAGGCATAGGCAGCAGTTGCCCCGGAATAGATGTATCCTGCATGGGGAGAGATGATCGCTGCGGGCCTTTTAATCCGGTCCGGGATAACAGCCTGGTCAAGGTATTTAAGGATATCCCCCCTTAGGTCTCCGGGGTCTCCCGGATACCATGTTCCGGCAACAGCGGCATTACGTATATGTCTTTCCATAATACATCCCCCTCTAAAAATCAGGTTCTCTCAATATGCTTAGGAATGCAAGGCCAAAAGGGGTTTTTAACCGTTCACAAAAAGCTGAAACCGGGAATTGGATGAACCCGCATGAGCAGCGCTCACAACCAGAGATGAAAAACATCCTCACCACAGGGACGCAGATTACGCAGAGTCAAGACCTTTTTTATCCACAGATTACGCAGATTACGCAGACGGGAAAGCCCATCAAACCAGCCCACGGCTTGGGGCTATCAAGCCCTGCCACGTTCGCGGGACAGACCCCTTCAGGAGGGGAGGCAGCCTCACATACCCTTGTCCTGGATTCCCGCCTTCGCATGTCTGGATGCGACGCACTTCGCAGGCGGGGATGGCAATCCAAGCAATTAGTTCCTTCCTTGTGATTTCTGCACATCAACAGCCCCTTTTTCATATAAGCCCGCAAAATTCAAAATAACGTATCACCCCTGGGTTTGGATGGCCTTATCAGGGGAAGAGCGGGATAAAATCAAGGCCTGTTGTCACATCCATATTATACATGATATTCATATTCTGTACGGCCTGGCCCGATGCGCCCTTTGTCAAATTGTCGATAACGCTGACAATAATAGCACGCCCGGTGAGCTTATTAAGGCTCAGGCCCATTATACACTTATTGGTGCCACGGACATCCTTTGTGGAAGGCCATGCTTTATCCAGAAGATGCACAAAAGGGGAATCCTTATAAAATGAGGTGATGGTATCCCTCAGGAGGGCCTCGTCAGCCCCGGTCCTTACATAGATCGTTGAAAGCATGCCCCTGGTTATGGGGATAAGATGCGGGATAAAATCAATATAGACCTCCTGGCCCGCTACAATGCCGAGTTCCTGTTCAATCTCAGGGATATGGCGATGTTCCCGGCCCACCTTGTAGGCACCAAAGGACTCACCTGCCTCGCAGATATGCGTCTTGAGACTCAGAGACCTGCCTGCCCCTGAAGCCCCGGATTTGGCATCCACAATGATTCCACCGGGATCTATCAATCCCTTTTCGAGCAGAGGGATCAAGGGGATCAGCACACTTGTCGGATAGCAGCCCGGATTTGCCACCAGCCTTGCTGCACTGATACGCTCTGCATACAGATCCGCAAGCCCGTAGACCGCGGATGCAAGGAGTTCCGGTGAGGTGTGTTCTTTATACCATTGGGTATAGACGTCCAGATCCCTCAGTCGATAATCGGCGCCAAGGTCAATGACGCGGACATGTTCATCAAGCTGCGGGATCATATCCATGCTCACCCCATGGGGTAGACAGCAAAAAACCAGATCACACCGGTCATTTATCTTTTCTGCATCAAAGGCCTCCAGTTCCATGTCTGTATATCCCCGGAGAAACCCGAGTACATCTGATATGGGACTGCCATTATACCGGTTGGATGAACAATAGGTCAGACGCGCACCTGGATGGGCATACAGGAGCCGTATAAGCTCTCCCCCTGTATACCCTGTGGCGCCAAGTATGCCCGCAGATACAACCACGGACTATCTCTTTGAAAACTGAGACTGCTTCCTTGCCTTGCGGAGACCGGGCTTTTTTCTTTCGACCATCCGTGGATCACGGATCAGCATGCCTGCGGCCTTCAATTTCGGCCTGAAATGCTCTTCATCAAACCCTGCCAGTGCCCTGGATATCCCGTGACGTATGGCACCTGACTGACCGGATATGCCTCCGCCCTTTACCGTAGCCATTACATCAAACTGCCCGGTGGTCCCTGTGATATCAAAGGGCTCCATGGCAGACATCTTGAGCGTTTCCCTGTCAAAATATTCATCAAACTGCCTGCCGTTGATAGTGAATTCCCCCTTGCCGGGAGACAACCACACCCTGGCGGATGATTCCTTTCTTCTGCCTGTAGCATAGGTCCTGTCTGCCATAAGATAGCCTCTCTTTATTATTAATTAAAATCCCTGGGCATCTGTGCCTCGTGGGGATGCGTACCGCCTGCATACACCTTCAGCTTCTTGAGCTGCGTCCTTCCCAAGCTGTTCCTGGGAAGCATGCCCTTGACCGCATGCATCAGGATATCCTCAGGGCTTTTTTCCAGCAACTTTCTGGCGGTTATAGACTTGATTCCCCCCATATAACCGCTATGCCGGTAATAGGTCTTATCTTCCCATTTTTTACCGGTAAGTCGTATCTTCTCCGCATTAACCACAACCACAAAATCACCCACATCCTCATGGGGTGTATACTCAGGTTTTGTCTTTCCCCTGAGGATAGACGCAATGTCCGCACTGATCCTTCCAAGGACCTTATCTGTTGCGTCTATGAGTACCCATTCCTTTGTGACTTCGCCTTTTTTCGCAACATATGTCTTCATTCAAATACTCCTTACCTTGTAAATAGGGGTCGGATATATCCGAAGAAACACCGGATGTCAAGGGCATATCCGGCCCCCTGCATGAAAACAACCCCCCGGTTGTGAGCAACAGCTTATGCGGGTTTATATGGGAAAACTTATTGCAATCCGCCCCTGCAAAACATGCTTTCCTTTTTGCACTCAAACATAAAAATCACAAAAGGAGCAACCCATACAGATTATTTATTCACTGCATCCTTTTGAATGGGTTCTGTCTGTTTTGCAGGCATATCAGGCAGTTCAGGCACAAACTCTTCTGATTCTATAACCTCGGTTGTCTCCATAACGCTTTTTTGAGGACCTTCAAAAGAAAAATAACCCAGGGTAAGGGAGGTGAGCATAAAGACAACCACAAGCACCCTTGTCGCCTTGTTGAGAAAATCAGCAGGCCCTACGCTCCCAAACAAGGCCTGGGACCCTGCGCCCCCGAACACCGCACCGATATCTGATCCCTTACCGGACTGCAACAATACGGCAACAATAAGAAGTATTGATGCAGTAACATGAATTGTCAATATAAGCCCATACATAACTGATCTATCCCCTGAACCTTATTATTTTTCCAAACGAGGAAGCCTCCAGGCTGGCCCCGCCGACCAAAGCGCCATCGATATCCGGTTGGCACATGAGGTCATCGACGTTTCCCGGCTTTACGCTGCCTCCATACAGGATGCGCATACCCTCTGCCCTGTCCTTTCCTAAAACCCCCTGGATGGTTCCCCTGATATAGGCATGTACCTCCTGCGCAATATCAGGGGTTGCGGTCTTGCCTGTACCTATAGCCCAGACAGGCTCATAGGCAAAGATAATGGATACAGCCTGTGCATCGGTTATCCCTTTGAGACCCTGTCTTATCTGCGTCCCGATGACATCAAAGGTTCGTTTGTCTTGCCTTTCTTCAAGCCTTTCTCCCACGCATACCACGGGTATAAGCCCGTGTTTGAGGGCAGCAATAAGCCTTTTGTTCACGGTTTCATCTGTTTCATGAAAATACTGCCTTCTCTCGGAATGCCCGATCAGTGTGTAATCCGCACCAGCATCCTTTGCCATGGACCCGCTTATCTCTCCTGTATATGCACCCTCATCCTCCCAGAAGATGTTTTGTGCACCTGTTTTTATCTTTGTCCCGCTGAATGCCCGAGAGAGAGACTCCAGATATACAGCGGGTGGGCAGACGAGGATATCCCTGTCAGAGACATCCTTGACTTTTGAGCACAACTCTTTTGCAAAGGCCTTTACCCCATCTTTATCCTTGAACATCTTCCAGTTGCCGGCTATCATTGGCCTTCTCATAAACCCTCCTGATTCTCCAGAACCCTGACCCCGGGCAGAACCTTTCCTCCAAGCATTTCAAGAAAGGCCCCTCCAGCGGTGGATACAAAATCCACCTGGTCTATCAGTCCGCTTCTATGTAGTGCGGCATCTGTATCACCACCACCGACAATGGTCAATGCCTTTGATGCCGCGACATATTCAGCCATACCAAGGGTGCCATTGGCAAAGGCATCAGACTCAAATACACCCATGGGGCCGTTCCATACGATGGTTGAGCATCCATCCAGTGCCTCGGAAAACAACTTCAGGCTTGCAGGACCGATATCCAGGCCCATAAGGCCTTCGGGGATCTCCTGTATGGTCTTTGTGCAGAGACCCGCATCCTCTTTCGGACCCAAGGCGCATATGCAGTCAACAGGAAGATAAAACCGGGTATGATTTTCCTTTGCCTTCTCCATGATCTCAATCGCCTTTTGAACAAGGCCTTCCTCCACAAGGGATTCCCCTGTTTCCTGCCCCAATGCATGGACAAAGGTAAAGGCCATACCGCCTCCAATAAGGATCTTGTCCACCCGTTCCACCATATTCTCAATGACCTCCAGCTTGCCTGAGATCTTTGCCCCTCCAATAACCGCTGCCATGGGCCTTTTGGGAGACTCCAGCACCTTAGAGATAATGTCCACTTCCCTGAGCATCAAAAAACCGGCCCCGGATTTGTCCACATAATCGCAGATACCCACGTTGGATGCATGCGCACGATGCGCAGTCGCAAATGCATCATTGATAAAAACATCTGCAAGGCCGGCAAGCCTTTGCGCAAAACCAGGGTTATTCTGCTCCTCTTCTACATGAAACCGCAGGTTCTCAAGAAGCAAAACCTCACCGGGGTTCAATGATTCAACCATTCCCATGACCTTGTCGCCCACACAGTTAGGCGCCATGCTTACACTTGCACCAAGTAGCTCGGAAAGCTTGCGGGCCACAGGCACAAGGCTCTTTGACCTTATCACCTCTCCCTTTGGACGTCCGAGATGAGACATAATGATTACCCTTGCATGATGTTCCAATGCATATCGTATGGTGGGCAATGCCCCCTGTATGCGGGTATCATCCGTAATCGTACCCGCATCATCAAGTGGAACATTGAAATCAACCCTGATAAGAACCCTTTTTTTATCCAGATCCAGATCCCTTATGGATCTAATGCCCATACAAACCTCCTTGTCTGGTGTATAATCAAGAACAATGGTTTTTATTATTCCTGCTGTGCATGGAATAAATGCCTTTGCTGACCATGGAACGTATCTTTCCCTTCGCAAACCACGAGACCATTTATATCATCTTTGTTTCAGGCAAAAGATCTTATTGCATATATGCTGTTTGACGAATAAATCCTTTAGTTGTATTATATATACCGGCTGTCAAGACAATGTCAATGAAAAGCATCCCTGTTGCAGCGACTTTTGGGCTGTCCCGGGCTGAAAACAGGTTCGGCTTTATTACCTGGGGTTTGTCTTTACAAAATAGTTTGCCAGAATGCATATTGCGGCCAGGACCCATAATTATACATGAAAAAGGTGGGACACCTGAATATCTCTGGCAAACCGGCTGAAGAGAGACTGTATCTCTTGATGGAGGATAAAATGAAAAATATTCTGGGGCAGCAATTTTATACCCTGATCGGCAATCTGATCAAAGGGAATACAACCAGGGCAAAGACCATTGCCCTGTCTTATGCCCAACAGATTGACGCGGACGGACTGGAGATCGTCTCTGAAGACCTCATAGAAAAAATGGCCAGCGCCCAGGCAGGCAAAAATGCCCTTGTCAATTCCCCTTCAATCTTTCCCGGGATCGGCACCCTTATTGCCTTCTTTCTGCTTAGCGCGGAAAATTTCATTCAGCTTGATCAGACCGTAACCCTGGTCCTTGCCCTTCTTTTTCTGCACAAGGTGCCAATGGACGCAAACGAGACCGTCCAGAATCATGTCATCCATGTCATCGGAAAGGTTTATCACCTTACACCGGACACACCCGCAAAGGAGTCACAAGATATCACACAGTCATATATGACCAGCGTCCTTCCACAGAGATACATCAACAAAGGCCTGAACCGGGGCATAAACCACCTGGGTACAAGATTGTTCCCCTTAAAGCGCAGGTCCAGGCTTCTGCCAGCCGGGATCGGCCTTGTTTCCACTATGATCTATGGCTATGAAACAACGGTCAGGACCGGAAGGATCACCCTTGAAATGATAAAGGGGCTGTGATCAAAGATCAGCACTCAGAAACCAGACAAAAAAACCGCTTCTTTGCTGTTCCTCTTATTCACCAATAATCTTTACCAGCACCCTCTTCCTGCGCCTGCCATCAAACTCACCATAAAAGATTTGTTCCCAGGGACCGAAATCAAGCTGGCCATCTGTAACTGCAACCACAACCTCACGCCCCATGACCTGGCGTTTTATATGACCGTCTGCATTATCTTCCCCGACATTGTGGTGATAATAGTCCACCGGTTCATGAGGCGCCAGTTTTTCCAGCCACACTTTATAGTCATGATGAAGCCCGCTCTCATCATCGTTGATAAACACGCTGGCTGTAATGTGCATGGCATTGCAAAGGACAATCCCCTCTTTGATACCGCTCTGCTGCAGGCACTCCTGGACATCAGGAGTAATATTGATAAATTCCATACGGCTTCTGGTATTGAACCACAGTTCCTTACGGTACGACTTCATAGGGCCTCCCTCTTTAACGTTTAAATCAGCGGTGCGGTTTTTTGCATCCGCTGGATTTTATTGTTGGGCAGAATGCTCAGACCAAGGTTTGATCTTTATTATTATATTATCAAGAGCCCGTTCTGCAACTTCCGTATCGTGGGCAGCTTGAGCACGCAACCAATAACCGTTGGACAAACCAAAAAACCGACACAACCGTAAATCAGTATCAGCTGTAATCGAACGTTTACCTGCGACAATTTCACTGATACGCTGAGCGGGAACACTAATTTCCTTTGCCAAACGATACTGGCTGATACCCATAGGCTTGAGAAACTCTTCAAAGAGGATCTCGCCAGGCGTGATAGGTTTGAGTTTGCTCATAATAAATTCTCCTCAGTGGTAATCAACTATTTCCACGTTTTCTGCACCTGCATCCGTCCAACAAAAGCAAACACGCCACTGATCGTTGATACGAATGCTGTATTGACCGAAACGGTCACCCTTGAGCGTTTCAAGGTGGTTTCCGGGCGGCACTCTCAAATCTTCAAGTCGATTAGCGATTTCAAGTTGTCTAAGCTTACGCCGCGCAACATTAGCAATATTTACAAATCGCCTGACATTCTGGCCTTTTGAGAGTGTTTGTGTGTGTGTTTACATTTGAAAGATCTGATCATGTATTACATAACAACGCATAACGTGATTAACGTCAAGCGTGATCGTGGACACCCAACGCAAAACTGAGTGGTCGGGGGCTTTATGCTGATAACCTCTGCATGATTAAAATTTATGTTAAAGCCGAAACCTTCAAGAGTAGCTCAGTAGCCCCCGATCCATTCAAGCGACTTGTTCGCTGGCGAGATGTTGTATAGTTATTTACTCAAGTTTCGCACCCCTATGCGGAATATGTCAATGAAAATGAGACACATTGTTCAAAAAATTAAACTCGAATCATCTGGCACCATATCTGTTTTGGGTTTGTTTATCCAGGCCGCTTTTGGTAATTCCGGTGGCGTTGGCACATTGCCCTTTAACCCTTT
>JAYEKR010000257.1:0-8955 GCA_034661115.1 Thermodesulfobacteriota bacterium
TCGATAAATGCTTGGTGATCGCCGCGGTCAGCGTCGTCTTCCCATGATCTATATGCCCTATCGTCCCCACATTTAAATGCGGCTTCGTCCTCTCGTATTTTTCCTTTGCCATAACTATCCTCCCCTGACTGTTTTTTCTTTGCCCAAGCATTATGGGGTAAAGCCCACGACCGGGATCGAACCGGTGAAACCTCTTCCTTACCAAGGAAGTGCTCTACCTACTGAGCTACGTGGGCGTTTTTCCGCACCCTTTAAAGGGATAATGGAGCGGGAAACGGGACTCGAACCCGCGACCCTCAGCTTGGAAGGCTGACGCTCTAGCCGACTGAGCTATTCCCGCAAACACCTTTAAGAAACTTTGTATTTCAACCATTGTTTCCTGCAATCCCCTTATGTTTCATGGTGGAGGGGGGAGGATTCGAACCTCCGAAGGCTTAGCCGGCAGATTTACAGTCTGCTCCCTTTGGCCACTCGGGAACCCCTCCAGAACCCATATGGAGCTGGCGATGGGACTTGAACCCGCAACCTGCTGATTACAAATCAGCTGCTCTACCAGTTGAGCTACGCCAGCCTGCCGCGCACCAATAGCCTGCGCAAGAAGAGTCTCTAGCCTCTGAAAAAACAAAAGTCAAGGGATAAATCCATGTCTGATCCATGACCTGTCCATTCTTTTTCAGGCCAGAGACGTCATCTCCTTTTTATATAAACCCAGACAGGCACAAAGGACATAGTTGAGGGCTTTATCCTTAATTTTGCATTTCCATATAATACAGTATGTGCTAAAGGGCCTCATTCATGCAAAACAAAATCCATCATCTTGCAATCATCATGGACGGAAACGGCCGGTGGGCAAAGGCAAGGGGCCTTCCACGGATCAAGGGCCACGAAGCCGGTTCAAAAACGGCAAAGAATATCGTCAAACATGCAAGGCAACTGGATATATCCTATATTACCCTGTATGCCTTTTCTTCTGAAAACTGGAACAGGCCAGAAAAAGAGGTGCAGGGATTATTTCACCTGCTTGAAAGCTTCATAGACACTCAGGTGGGCCAACTCCATGAAAACAAAGTGAGAATCCATATCATCGGGGATACGCAGAGACTGTCTTCCAGGTTGCAGACAAAGATAGAAAAAACCGTCGAGATGACCCGTGACAATAATAATATCGACCTGTGCCTGGCATTGAACTATGGGGGAAGGGATGAGATCATCCGCGCGATAAAAAGGATGAATCAAGACGGCATCCCGGTTGATAAGCTGAGCGAAGAGACATTGAACCAGCATCTCGACACCTCGTTCATGCCCGACCCGGATCTCCTCATTCGCACTGGAGGAGAAAAAAGGATAAGCAACTATCTTCTATGGCAGATTGCCTATACAGAAATATATTTCTCCGACATCCTGTGGCCGGACTTTGACGCAAAGGCCCTGGACCAGGCAGTGGAGTGGTTCGGTACAAGGGAGAGACGTTTCGGCCTGACCAGCGAACAGATACATAAAAAGGATTGATTATGACCAGATTATTGAGTGCGCTTGTCCTCATCATCATCTTTGCCCTTCCGGTGGCATTCGGACCGGTGTGGATGTTTTTTCTGCTGACCCTGATTATCCTTCCATCATGTCTCTATGAGCTCTTCACGGTCTCCCTGGAGGCTTCCGCAAGGCCATTGGGGTGGATCGTTACCCTGGGCTCTATTCCATTATTATGGTTCATATACACAGGCAGCCTGGTTCATGTCTGCTGCACCCTGATCATCATCTCTCTGGCCGTTATGGTCACAGGGCTTTTCCTCTTCGAGACAAACCGATCAACGGCAAGGGACACATCTGCCGCATTATCAGGCATCATATATCCCATGCTGCTGCTGGGCTGCTGGATTTTACTGAGGATGGGGACAGACGGTCGATTCTGGCTTATTTTCGGGCTTGTATGTACCTTTTTTTCCGATGGAGGGGCCTATTATGCAGGCAAAAACCTTGGCCGTCATTGTCTGGCCAGACGGCTCAGTCCAAACAAGACATGGGAGGGGCTGCTGGGAGGAGGCATAACCAGCATGGTTGCCGGCACCCTATCCTATTATATATACACGAACTATGTGCCCCTTGAGATCCCGGTATCCGTATGGACCATCGTGGCCCTGGCGCCGGTCATAACCCTGCTGGGGCTTACAGGTGACCTGAGCGCATCCATGATCAAGAGGGAATTCAAGGTCAAAGACATGGGAAACCTCATACCGGGCCACGGCGGCATGCTCGACCGCATGGACGGGGTCATCCCGGTAGGGGCGGCCCTCTATATCATATTAAGGATCATACAATAATGAAACGTATTGTAATCCTCGGGTCCACGGGATCCATCGGGACCTCGGCCCTTGACGTCATACGCATGCATCCTGACCGGTTCGATATAGCGGGACTGAGTGCGCATAAGAACACAGAACTCCTTGCCCGACAGGCCAGGGCGTTTCATGTGGATCTGACTGCCCTTACCGGCCTTGACACGGGCGCTGATATCCTTGGACCAGATGCAGCGAAAAGCCTCATCACACAGGCAGGCCCGGATATCGTGCTTAATGCCATAGGGGGCGCAGCCGGCTTCATGCCGTCGATCACAGCCGTCGAACACAATGCAGACCTTGCACTTGCCAACAAGGAATCCCTGGTTACAGGCGGGTCAATCCTAATGCACAAGGCAAGGGAAACAAATACCCGCATCATCCCGGTGGATTCAGAACATTCCGCCATATTCCAGTGTCTTCAATCAGAGGCCCATGACAGTATCCGCCGCCTCATCCTTACCGCGTCCGGCGGACCATTCAGGGATCGGCCAAAGGAATCATTTAAAGATATTACCCCAAAAGACGCATTACAACATCCGACATGGTCCATGGGCAGACGCATCACCATTGACTCGGCCACCATGATGAACAAGGCACTGGAGATCATCGAGGCATCCTGGCTCTTTGATATACCGGTAAACAAAATCGATGTGTGGGTACATCCTCAAAGCATTGTCCATTCCATGGTGGAATTTAATGACAAGGGTATCAAGGCACAGATGGGCAGGCCGGACATGCGTGTGCCCATTGGATATGCCCTTTCCTGGCCCGAAAGGATGGACCTCGACCTGGAGCCCTTGGATTTCAAAGAGGAGCTCGGCATTACCTTCTTTAAGGTGGATAATGACAAGTTTCCAGCGGTCCGCCTTGCAGCAGAGGCCATGGAAATACCTCATGTGCTGCCCTGCGTAATGAATGCAGCGGATGAAATTGCAGTGGACGCATTCCTGAAAAAACGTCTGCGTTTTGACCATATCACCCAGGTGGTTGAAAAGACCATGCAGGCCTTGAGCGGGCAAAATGCACATGGCCCGGAGGAACTCATTGAACTTGACAGACTGGCAAGGGTTACAGCAGAGGGGTTAATCCAATGACAATCACGATACTTTCATTCACCATTGTCCTGGGCGTCCTGATCTTTTTCCATGAATTAGGCCATTTTCTGGTTGCAAAGACCAATAAGGTGGGCGTCCTGGTCTTTTCCCTGGGATTCGGACCCGCCATCATCAAAAAACGCTTCGGGGAAACCGAATACAGGCTGGCCGCCATACCCCTTGGGGGCTATGTCAAGATGCTGGGGGAAGACACCACAGAAGACGAAGACATCACCCACATCGATCCCTCCCGGTCGTTCAGCCGGAAGACCCTGAAGGCAAAGGCGGCCATTGTGGCGGCAGGCCCGATATTCAACCTGATCCTGGCTGTCATGATATATACTGTTATCGCCTGGACCACGGCAATGCCTGTTATACTGAACAGCATTGACACGGTTAAACCGCATTTCCCTGCCTATGAGGCGGGGATGATCAAGGGGGATCGCATTATATCCATTGCAGGAAGAGACATCATTGGATGGGAGGACATCTCAGAGTCAATCCAGGGCCTGGATACCTCAAAGGGGTCTGAATTCGTTATAATACGCAAAGGTCAAAAACATATCCTCCATATAAAGCCAGAGACCATACAAACCAAAAACCTCTTCGGTGAAGAGATCCAGCGAAAAATCATCGGGATAAGCCCTGAAACAAAGGCAGAGCGCATGGGTGTCATTGAAGGCATGGGTTACGGCATCTCTCAGACCTGCATGATCATCAAGCTGACAGGCCAGGGTTTTGCAAAGATCATAGACGGCAGCATTGACATCAAAGAAAGCCTGGGAGGTCCCATCATGATTGCAGATATCTCCGGGCAGACCTTCAGGAGCGGGATGCTGCCCTTTTTCTCCCTGATCGCCTTTATCAGCATCAACCTTGGGCTCATCAACCTGCTGCCAATCCCTGTCCTTGACGGCGGGCATCTCCTATTCTTTCTCATCGAGGCCATTATCGGCAGGCCGGTCGAGGGAAGACCACGGGAAATCGCCCAGCAGATCGGTATCTTCCTGCTCATGCTGCTCATGCTTTTTGCATTTTATAATGATATCGCAAGGCTTATAGCAAACCAATGAATATCCTGGCCATGGACACATCCACAGATATCTGTTCGGTCGCCATAATGGTGGAAAATGCACTGGAATACGAGACCACCTTCCGGGTCAGAAAAGGACATGCCGGCAGCCTTCTGCCCGCCATAGACACGGCCATGGATCAAACCGGCATAAAAAAAGACCAGATAGACATCATAGCCGTATCACTGGGTCCGGGTTCATTCACAGGGATACGCATCGGCATAGCCACAGCCAAGGGCCTTGGATATGCACTGGACTGCCCGGTAACTGGTATCCCTACCCTTGACATCATTGCTCGTGGTGCGTCCCGTGATGCGCTGCCCTCTTCGCTTCCAATCATGCCGGTGCTGGATGCCAGAAAGGGCGAGGTCTTCTGCGCATTGTATACATCGACAGGCAAGCCCCTGCATGGGCCGGTAAATATCCGGCCAGAAAAAACCGTCCCCATGGCCGAAGGACACACCCTTTTTATCGGTAATGCCATCGCCCTGTACCGTGATGTCTTCACCGGATCGCTGGGCGAAAAATACCACGAGGGGCCTGAACACCTGTGGTATCCAAGGGCATCCGTGCTCGCAAGAATGGCAAACGAATACCCCGAAAACAGGACCGATCCCCTCTATGTCCGGGAGTCGGATGCCACCCTGCTCTTGAAAAAACTAAAAACCCCGGGGTCATAGTCTCTATTTTTGAGATCGTAACCGTTCAGGGTTTCTGGACAAGTGCATGAAAAGGGCAGCCCCTGTTTCATGGTAATCCACGGGGTTATGGTCCGGGGATACATCGGCATGAATAATCATGGAAACATATCTATAATCATGCTATACATAGGCCATGAAAAAAGCCCTTGTACCCATTGCAGATGGAACAGAGGAACTGGAGGCCATAACGCTGGTGGATGTGCTCAGGCGTGCAGGTGCTGATCTTACCATTGCATCGGTCAAAAAAGGTCTGTCCGTACGGGCTGCCCACGACACCATGATCACTGCGGACAAAAGCATCAGGGAATGCAGACAGACCTATGACCTGATCGTACTGCCTGGCGGCATGCCAGGTGCCGAAAACCTCAGGGACGACCCGGACCTGACCAAAATGTTAAAAGAACAGGCCACATCCGGCCGGTACTATGCCGCGATATGTGCATCCCCTGCCATTGTACTGGGACATCACGGCCTCTTACAAAACAAAAAGGCCACTGCATACCCGGGATTTATGGAGTCCCCGGCAACAGGCCGCGTGGTTAAGGACGAAAACTGCATTACCTCCCAAGGCCCGGCTACTGCCTTTGAGTTTGCCCTGAGGCTCACAGAGATCCTGTTCGGCAGCCCCATGGCACAACAGGTGGCAAAAGAAATGCTTTACCCTGTATAATCCCGGGTACAAAGTGTGCGTTTCGGGACATATGGACAATGAGCCGGATTTGTTTCAGGCTTGACATAGATAAAGACAGATGTCTTGATTATTATAAAGGAAAAATTCATTCTGTGCAGGTCAGAGACCAAAATGGAAGGCTGATCCGGTTTCCGGCCTCCCTGATCCGACCACATATCAGACAGGGCGGTATACATGGCGAGTTTGAGATGGAGATTACCGATAGGAATCGATTAATCTCCATTCGCCAAATAAGATAATCACTGGAGGTATAATGAAACATGACTGTGTTTGTGTCGGGCTTACTACCTTGGACATCCTTGGACGACCCATCAATGCAATTCCCAAAGAGGGAAAAACTGAGCTTATCCAGCAGATAAGACTTACACCGGCCGGTACAGCGGCCGGGCCCGTGGTAATTGCATCCAAACTCGGGCTGAAAAGCGCATTGATCTCTGCTGTAGGCAATGATGACATGGGGTTTTGCGTGAAAAACGCACTTGCAAGGCAGGGGGTTGACATCACCCACCTTCAAGACAGGGACGACATGCCAACCTCCACCACGATCCTTGCGGTCACAGACCAAGGCGAACGCCCCAATTTCCATGCCCCCGGGGCATCTTTGATGCTGGATGTAGACGAAAAGGCTATGGAAACCCTGACCAATACCCGATTCATTCACTGGGGCGGTGTCGGTACCATGCTTGTCCTGGACGGGCAACGCAGCACAGAGATCCTTCAACAGGCAAAATCAAAGGGGGCAACCATTACCTGCGATTTTATCGCCCCAGGCGAACAGACCCTTGACGCGCTCAAGGCAGTCCTTGCCCATGTGGACTATTTCATGCCAAGCATGGAAGAGGCCATGGAGGTGGCAGGCACATCCACTCCAGAAGATACGGCCGGATTTTACATGGACCTGGGGGCAACAAACTGCATCTTCAAATGGGGCGCAAAAGGCTCCTGGGTTGCCACCCCAACGACCCAGATGCGTATCCCTGCCTTCAATGTGGATGTGGTGGACACCACCGGCTGTGGCGATTCCTATTGCGCCGGATTCATCGCCGGGCTCTCGCATGGATTTGACCTGGAAAAGGCCTGTCGTTTTGCAACCGCTACATCCGCACTGGTTGCAACCGGCCTGGGCAGCGATGCCGGGGTGGAAGATTTTGACAAGACATTAAAGGCCATGGAAAACCTCGATGAGCTCTGATCCAGATCATACAAACGCGCATGAGATGTGCTCACAACATAAGGATAAAGAAGGGCCTCACCGCAGGGACGCAGACACCGCAAGCCCAGAACCTTTTTTCAACCGCAGAGTTACGCAGATTACACAGATAAGGGCAAAGGACAGATGACCATCTTTTAGTTTTTATTTGTGATCATCCAAAAAAGAGGATTATATGCAATACAACAAATGGAAATGTTCAAACTGTCAGAATGATGAAATTGAAGAGGGCCAATTTGCTGCAACTGGCAACGGGGTTTCTACCTTCTTTAATGTTCAGAACAAGAAGTTTGTGACTGTTACATGTACACACTGCAAGGATACCAAAATCTATAAAACCGATACAAGTACCATGGGAAACATCCTGGATTTCTTTGGGAATCGACAAACGTTCAACACGGCCATGAACACGGGAGGGGATTATGCCGTGCTTTGTTCTCGCAGGTGATGGCAAACGTCAGGGGTCTTAGCCTTGAACCTGAAAAAAAATTAAATTTATACATAAAATAAGGAGGATACATAATGTTCAAACAAATGATGGGGTTGGCGGCTGCATGGCCGTTTGCAAGCTATTTTTGGGAAAAGAAGAGAGAGGCGAAATTTTGGGAGGAAAACTGCCTGTCATGGAATCCGCCGCCCGCAATCGGGCAGACAAAACAATTAGAGATTCTACCTCTGATAGACTGGTATGCAGCAAATGATTCCCTGGATACAGAGCCGGGCGTGTCCTACCTTGTCAAGACAGACGATAATACTATCCTCTTTGATCTGGGGTACAATGTAAAGCAGGAACACCCTTCTCCCCTGATGAAAAATATGGTGAAGCTGGGGGTCAGGATGGGTGATATCGATACGATCGTGATCTCTCATCACCACGTAGACCATGTCGGCGGCATGAAAAACCAGATCAAGGGCACCTTTTCACTCACAAACGGTCCTCTTGACCTCTCCGACAAATCCATATTCCTGCCACCGGGCGTTTCACGCCCGGGCATCAACACCATGCAGGTAAACCGGCCCGTAAAGATAGGAACGGGTATTACAAGTACCGGGCCCATATACAGCGCACAGTTCCTCCTGGGCAACACACTCTTTCCCATGGGGGTCACACCGGAACAGGCCCTGGCAGTCGATGTCAAGGACAAGGGGATCGTGCTCATCGTGGGCTGCGGACATCAGCGCCTTGACCGGATACTGAAACTCGCCAAAAACCTTTATCACAAACCCATCTACGGGGTCATCGGCGGGCTTCACTTTCCTGTCACGGCATCCAGGATCGAAAAACTCGGGGGCAGATTCCAGGTCCAGCAATATCTGGGAACCGGCAGGCTTCCATGGGATCCCATAACCAAAGACGATGTCCTTGAACAGATTTCCGGGCTCAAGGAATATGACCCTTCAGTGGTATCCCTGTCTGCACACGACAGCTGTGACTGGTCACTCAAGGCATTCAAGGATGCCTTTGGAGACCGGTACCATGAGCTCCTGGTGGGAGACCCGATTGTAATCTGATTTATCCTGAAAATCGGGGTCAGAGTAGTATACTGAATTATACTCTGACCTTGATTCCTTCTCTAGTTTTCGCTGCACTCCAAAATGCAGGGGAGCTCAGTTCTTCTCATGGTTTCGATAATCCGTAAAAAAATCTGTGCACCAGGATCAATGAACTACCCCGCAGCAAGCTACGGGGTATCAAAACTTTCTAAGGGGGTAACCGTTCACGGAACGTGCTTTCCGCGTCACCCCCGCGAAGGCGGGGGTCCAGAAACGTGAATTATCTGGAACACTGGATTCCCGCCTTCGCGGGAATGACTGTGGTGGTGTTCCTGTTATTCAAGCCGTTCACG